>JAJRUF010000267.1 GCA_024277935.1 Gammaproteobacteria bacterium | reverse complement strand
CCATTATTACGCAGAATTTTTGCTTCTAATCAAATGATCTCAATAGGCGCATAGTTATTCTACGCAACGATTTGAGATCATTTGAGTAGGAGCATAAAAGACAAGTAAGAATGGTGGGTTTATTATTGCGCCGTCCCTTATTACTATTTGTTATCCAACATTGCTTTCATACGACCCACTACAAAAAGAGCCAAGGTATATGCCACTAGCATAGCACTCAATAGAGAAACCAATACGATTGGTATGTAATACCAAAAAAATACAACAACAGCGCTTAGGCTTTCCCACCCCCAAACTTCAGTTGCTCCAAAGTAGGCTAATAATGATCCTAAACCGGGAGTAAAACCTGCAACTACAGAAGCAATAACCGAAAGAAAAGTATTTAGCTCATACTTCCACTCCAGCCAATCATAAATGGCAAATATTTCAAAAATAGCCATACATAAATAAGCAACTATCCATAAGCAACCTAAACGGGTTTTCCACTTTGGACGCTCTTCCTCAACTTGCTCAATATCTTCTTCACTAAAGTCTTCCATAAATCCAATACTTGTATTTTAAATAAGTGGGATCAGTGTAAACTTTATTTTTTCCTAGTTCTACCCATCTTCTTTTTAGTTATCCGACTAGGAGGCTGTCCGAGAACTAATATAAAAAAACTCAAATATCAATCGAGTCTGCCCCCTTTTATGTGTGATATGATTACAAACATGAAACATATTTTATCAAAAACCTTGTATGTTGCTGGATTAATAGGGCTGATAACCAGTGGCTTATTCTCATACCTTACCCTATGGGATCCAACTAATCTTCCAGTTTTTACAGCTTCATTATTTGTTATATTTATGCGTTTTTTTTATAGTAATTCTTTAATTGTAACATTAGGAGATTCTAAGGAAATGTGGTTCTATGCATTATTTTTAGTGACAGTGTCCTTTGCTATATTTTATTTACTATCAGAAAAATTTGCTAAAGCACTTGATTATTTGTTTATGTTTTTCTTGGTAGGGTCTATTTTCTTAAAGTATCAGGCTGACTCAGAGAAATAAGTGGGGTAAGTGTAAACTTTATTTTTTCCTAGTTCTACCCATCTTCTTTTTAGTTATCCAGCTCGATGTCAATTTTTCTATTTGACTGCTAAATGAAGAACTACCCAAAGCCAGAATAAGTTTACACTGACCCCACTTAATTGTGAATTAATGTTATCTCTTTATTCAATTCCTACGATTGTTAGAAATATGTTCTTAAGTTTTTCCAGAATAGAGGATGCACCTGATATAGCTTTAAAGTTAGAGGATGCTTGGGTTGAATTAGATGCTCTAGTGATGGAATGTCTTTCTGAATAATTTAATCGCAAACGATGACCCCTTTGATGACTGAAAGAAATACGAGGAGTCTATCGTATTAAGTTTACACTGACCCCAATTATTCTAATCGCAAACGATGAGCGGAATCAAAGGGGTCAGACTTGGGTAGTGGGTTAAAACTGTTGTTTTTGGAACTATGAGTCCTCGGAAGCGATCCTTCAGGATCGCAAAAAGTGTTGCTATCAAGCTAATTGGCGACCCTGAAGGATCGCTTCCAAATAACGTACAAACCACAAGTTTCACCCACTACCCTATTTTATTTTTTATTTCTAAATGTTTGAATATGCACAATACCTTGATTAGGTTGTAAAGTACATTTAATGGTAATAGGGTGCATTCCAAAACGTTTGGTATTTATTGATGCTCCCAAAATTCTTCCTCCTCCTGAGGTTAGTTTTTTATACTGTCTAAGTTGATAAGCATTAAAGGCTAGATAGCATTCTGGAATATTATTAGAACTTTCTCTCATATAAACAAGACTATAATAATGTTGTGTAGAATCCTCATCTGCTTTAACTGGGCAATAGACATTTATATTTTTTTTACCTTTATTTTCAATCCCGAAAGTTGTGCGGATTAACTCTCCACCTGAGAGTGCTGCCTCATCATATGCTTGGCATGCTGAACCTGGTATCGGAAATCCAATGGTTTCAGTTGGAGATGCATAGCTTGCAACAGGTGATAGGAATATTGCTACAAGGGATAATTTAATAAGTTGATTAGTATTCTTCAAATAGATCATTTCATGCTTCATTTCCTAGTCCTTTGGTTTATTAATAATGATTTGGGAGGATTTTCTAACGCGGTAGTGTTGCATACCAACTGCTACTGGTTGGAATATCTTTAGCCATTTTTGGTGTTTCATGGTGAAAAGTACCTGCCATGCGCCATTTATAATCTCGTTTACTATCCTTGGCTTGTGTTCCATCAGAATAAGTCATTAAATAGCCGGTAAATGTTTGTCTTAGCGTCCTCGATGGGTCTTTCATTTCGATTAATCGTGTAAATATAATTTTTCCCAAGTCCCTATTCCAGCTTATATTTATTTTTCCCATATTGCTTTTTGCAATCAGTTTTCCCGCTATGTCTTCCACTACAAAACTATAAACACGCCCATTTGCAATTAAATGCCAGTTCCCTGTAGGGAAATAAATCTTTGTTTCTCTAATGTTTTTATAAGCTCCCATGAATATATTTGTAGTAGGAAATGAGCCTGGTAATGCTGAATCCGCATACACCGCTGACATTAAAAAGGTTGTTAAAAATGTAGTTGTGACAAATAATGCGCCACATTGTTTTATGGTTTGTTTATAAACCTTCATCATTACATCCTTGTAATAGTTAATATGAATTACGCACAATCAAACTTAACATTAAAAGGTAACGAATCGTAATATTTGACCAATTTCAACTCAAAAAAAAAGAATAAGTGGGGTCGAAGAAGAACAGAGGCCTTTGAAAGATTTGGCTGTGACTATGAGAACTATCGACACTCCTAAATTCCCACTTAGAAAACCCAAGAAGAACAAAAGCCTTGGCTGTATAATGCATTGCAAGCAAACAAAACATCACCCATTGGGTGCAACCAAGGCTTATGAATAGTTTACCCTATAAAATCCGTACCACAAACGACCAATTGACTTCCAGAGCAGGATTATTAACCGTTGCCTTGATGATGCAGCAGTTAGCTTTATCAAAATACCTTGATAAGGTCTTTCCTAAGCCCATAATTGGGGTCAGAGTAGAATTAAAAATTTGAGAGAAATATTGTTAGTGCAATTTAATTTTACACTGACCCCAATTATTCATTTCGACAGCCTAGGGGATGGGTATATATAGATGCCTTTCCTCGCTCCTTTTGATTTTGGTTTTTATCAAAGAAGTGTTTTGTTTTTATTGGTATATTAGTATTTAATTAAATACTAACTTAGGAAAAACAATGCTAATAAAAAATCTTCACTCAAAGTACAACCCTCTGTATTTTCTTGCGGCACTAGGTGCTGGAGGGCTGGCTGTTTCATTTTTTATGTACCCGAACTTTATGATCCCTCACAAAGGTTATCCGATGATTACTTTTGATCATCTGTATCCAATTCTGATGGGAGATGACAAACTCACTGCAATCCTCACTGGAGGTGCTCTACTTGCTATTATAGCTCTTGCTCTTTTACACTTTCGTTTATTATTCTGGAATATTGGCGAATACAGAAAATACAAAAAAACGGATGAATTTCAATCATTACTGAAATCAAATCGTGAAATTTCATTAATGGCAATCCCTTTAACGCTCGCCATGACAGTAAATGTGTGCTTTATACTTGGCGTGGTCTTTGTGCCTAACTTATGGAGTGTTGTGGAGTATCTATTTCCTTTTGCTATTGGCACCTTTTTTATTATAGGTCTGTATGCATTAAAAATACTGGGCGACTATTTTACTCGTATCTTCATTGAGGGTGACTTCAATCTTTCAGAAAATAATAACTTTGCACAAATGATTGCTGTGTTTGCTTTTACGATGATCGCTGTGGGTCTGGCCGCACCTGGAGCAATGAGTCATCATAAAGAAATTAATGCGATAGGCATGTTCCTTTCAATTTTCTTCTTATCTATTGCCATTATCTTAGGCGTGATTAAAATGACAATTTCGTTTAAATCAACCCTTGAGCATGGAATTGATAAAGGCTCTAGCGCAAGCTTATGGATTATGATTCCAATTTTGACATTAATGGGCATTACTTTTATTCGATTAACAATGGGACTGCATCACGGTTTTGAAGAAACCATTTCCAAGCCTTCATTCTTTACACTCACATCGGCAATTATCTCTTTACAGATATTTATTGGAATTATTGGCTTTAAAATCATGAAATCAGTGGGTTATTTTGATGATCACAGTAAAGGCTCTAGTGCTAATGCAGGTAGTTTTGCCTTGGTTTGCCCTGGTGTCGCTTTCTTTGTATTTGGTATGTTCTTTCTAGTTTTTGGACTCGTTCAAAATGGATTAATTACACCGATGTCACCTGCATTTTTTGCACTGCTAACACCACTGATTTTGATCCAGCTACAAACAATCAGGGTCTTTTTCCGTCTGCTTTGCAAGGTGACAGCCTGCGGACCTTGTTCTCAAGCTAGCTGTACTGCATCGTAGTATAAGATTTATAATAACAAATTTGTTTAACAAGAAAGCCCATCTCAGTGGGCTTTTTTGTTGCTTATACAAATCAAAAAATAAGTGGGGTCGCGTAAACTTTTTGATACCAGCGACCTCAGCCACCGCCTTTATGAAAATATCGGAAAAAAGTTTTCATAAAAGTCTCTTCTTGAGACACGGATACATCCCTAAACTCAAAAGTAGTGTCCAAAACAGGTAGACTTAATATGGCTATATTACGTGGAGTTGCTTTGGATATTTTTATATTAACCTCAGAAGACTGTAGTTCACTTTCTTTTGTAATAGTGACTAGCCATTCATGTGGGCTTATTTCTTTAAGAGAAAAGGGTGTGTTTTGAATAAACTGCCCTTGTAAGGTTTT
>JAJRUF010000266.1 GCA_024277935.1 Gammaproteobacteria bacterium | reverse complement strand
ATTACTGGCGTAAGTATGTAGGACTGGAAGGTGCGGTTGTAGGAATCGACACTTTTGGTGAATCTGCACCAGGCGGTGATGTAATGAAACACTTTGGTTTTACTGTTGAAAATGTAGTGAAGGTCGTTAATAGCGTTCTTTGATACACTATATTGTAGTCAGCTCTGGAATTTCCTGGGGCTGACTTATTTAATAATAAAAATAAAGTTTAGATAATAAAAGGTAAATTGGGGAGTCCAGACGTGAAGATAAGTAAATTAACCAATAGTTTGTTGGTTTCATTGTTATTAACGGCTTCTGTAGCTGAAGCTAATACTGATTATCCAGCAACAAATTTTCAACCAAAAGTTGTTTATCAAGATGCTGATTATAAACATACAGGTTCACTTTCGTCTTCAACTACGAAAGTTTCAAAAGGCGAGGTAAGTGTTGCTGACCCTGCATATCCTGCTGCAAATTTTCAACCTGAAGTTTTGTTTGAAGATAAAAATTATAAGCATACAAAAGGTAATGCAGGAAAATCAATAAGGACTGAGTTTGTAAAGCATTACGCTGAAGAAAAGCTTGAAGTTAATGCTGAAAGCTCTGATGACTCATCTATGAGCTTACTGATGGGTTTAGCTGTACTTGCTATAGCAGGTTTTGTTTTTTACAGCAAAAATGCTACAAAGACTGCTCCAGCTAAAAAGGCACCTGTTCGGCGTCAAGTTGTTGCTACAGTAGCAGTTAATAATGATGGTTCAGTAAGCGGTGTTGCTAGGTATTTAGAATCTAAAGTTGGTGATAAGCCAAGTGGAGTTGCAAAATATTTAGAAGATCGTGATAGCTCACCTGTCAGCGGTGTGGCAAAATATGTAGCAAAGAAAAAAGTTTCAGCTAGGCTAGCATCTGTTACTGGGGTAGAGAAGTACTTGAAAGACAGAGGTTAAGATAATGGAAGAGAATTATATTATTGGTCTTTTTATCCTTTTTATATTCAGTTTTGTGCTATTTAAAAAAGACAAGTCAGCTGTAGAAGTTGCTTCAAAGTCAATAGCTGAATCACGCCAAAATATATCAGGTACTACGGGTGTTGCTAGGTATTTAAAGAGTCACGGCGATGAGCAACTAGCAAATGAAGTATCGGGTGTTGCAAAATATTTGCAAGCAAAAGAGGCTTTAGGTGCTGAGTTGGAAGAAAGTTTAGCTGTTACTAGTGTTGCTAGATATTTGGCAAATAAAGAAGAAACTCCTCTTAGTGGAGTTAGTAAATATATGGCAAGACAGGCTGTATATGCAAAAAAAATGGCAAAAGAAAATGTGTCAGGAGTTGAAAAATATTTAAATAACAGAGGTTAGTTAAATTTTTTTATCTTGCACTAAATCTACCTTTTGTTCTTAGGCGAAACACATAAGGATATGTGTTCTCGTTATTCCTAATATTGTATATATTGGATTATGAACTGTTTTCAACCACCATAATCCAATATATACAAATTTTAATTTTATCTTAGAGGTACTTATACATGGCTAATTTATTAGATCAACTTAAAGCTGTAACAGTTGTTGTTGCAGATACAGGTGATATCAATGCAATTGAAAAATTTACCCCTCGCGATGCAACAACTAACCCTTCACTTATTACAATGGCAGCTCAAATGCCAGAATATCAAGGTATTGTTGATGACACTCTAAAAGGAGCAAGAGAAACTTTAGGTGCTGATGCATCTGCAGCTGATGTTGTTACTTTAGCCTTTGACCGTTTAGCAGTTTCTTTTGGCCTTAAGATTCTTGATATTATTCCAGGGCGTGTTTCAACTGAGGTTGATGCTCGGTTATCTTATGATACTGATGCAACTATTGCCAAAGGTCGTGACTTGATAGCTCAGTATGAAGCGGCAGGTATTTCAAAAGAAAGAATTCTTATTAAAATAGCGGCAACTTGGGAAGGTATTCAGGCAGCGGCTGTTTTAGAAAAAGAGGGTATTTCTACAAACTTAACATTAATCTTCGGTTTACATCAAGCGATTGCATGTGCTGAAAATGGTATTACATTAATTTCACCTTTTGTTGGACGTATTCTTGATTGGTACAAAAAAGATACGGGTCGTGATTCATATGAACCAGCTGAAGACCCTGGTGTTATTTCTGTGACCGCAGTTTATAATTATTACAAGAAATTTGGTTTCGAAACTGAAGTTATGGGTGCTAGCTTCCGTAATTTAGGCGAAATTACAGAATTAGCTGGTAATGACTTGTTAACAATTTCTCCTGGACTACTTGAAGAGTTGCAAGCAACTGAAGGCGACTTACCTGTCAAATTGGATGCTGCTAAAGCTAAAGATATGGATATTACTGAGATCCATGTTGATAAAGCTACCTTTGAAAAAATGCATGCTGAAGACCGTATGGCGACAGATAAATTGGCTGAAGGCATTGAAGGTTTTGAAAAAGCTTTAGTCAATTTAGAAGAGTTATTAGCTAACAGGCTGTCTGCAGTAGAAGCCTAAGTTCATAAAATATGTAGGTTGGTTGGCAGTAGCGTAACTCGACAGAAAATTTGGATTATTGGGTTGTGCTACCGCTAACCCAACCTACGCATATTCATACTATAAGGGTTTATAAATTTTGTTGGAAAGTAGTTATCTTAAAGCTAGTTAAGCATATGGTAATATAACGGAATGGTATTGATTCTTATATACAAACAGATATAAAAAATGTCACAAAAAATATTAGATGTTGTAAAGCCTGGTGTTATCTCGGGTGATGATGTTCAGAAAGTTTTTGAAATTTGTAAGAAAAATCATTTTGCACTTCCTGGGGTAAACTGTATTAATACAGACTCAATTAATGGAGCTCTTGAAGCAGCAGCTAAAGCAAAGTCACCCGTTATTATTCAGTTCTCTAACGGCGGCGCTGCATTTGTTGCAGGTAAAGGTCTTAAATTAGAAGGTCAAGGGAATGCAATTCTTGGTGCTATCTCGGGTGCTAAGCACGTACATAATGTCGCTGAAGCTTATGGCATTCCAGTTATTCTTCATACTGACCATGCGGCGAAAAAATTATTACCTTGGATTGATGGTCTATTAGATGCAGGTGAAAAACACTTTGCAGAAACCGGAAAACCATTATTTAGCTCACACATGCTAGATTTATCTGAAGAGTCTTTAGAAGAAAATATTGCTACTTGTGCTAAATATCTAGAGCGTATGGATAAAATGGGTATGACGCTTGAGATTGAGCTTGGTTGTACTGGTGGTGAGGAAGACGGTGTTGATAACACTGGAATGGATAAAGCTGATTTATATACTAAGCCAGAAGAAGTGGCTTATGCTTATGAGGAGCTAAGTAAAGTAAGTTCTCGTTTTACTATTGCGGCATCCTTTGGTAACGTACATGGCGTATATAAGCCTGGTAATGTAGAGTTAACACCAACAATCCTTCGTGATTCACAAGCCTATGTTTCTGAAAAGTATGGTGTTCCTGAAAATACATTAACTTTTGTATTCCATGGAGGGTCTGGTTCTTCAGAAGCAGAAATTAAGGAATCAATCGGTTATGGTGTTGTTAAAATGAATATTGATACTGATACTCAGTGGGCAACATGGGAAGGTATTATGAATTTTTATAAGGCAAATGAAGCTTACTTGCAAGGCCAAATTGGTAATCCAGATGGTGAAGATAGCCCTAATAAAAAATATTATGACCCGCGTGTATGGCAACGAGCTGGTGAAGTATCTATGGTTGCACGATTAGAGCAGGCTTTTTCAGACTTGAATGCTACTAATTCTTTGTAAAGTTTGATGCTTTAGCTCTAGATTTGTTTGCAGGTATAGGGTTATAAAAAAGGCCGGTATAAGTTATTTGTATCGGCCTTTTTTTTGTAAATTATAATTAGTAAGAAAGAATAAAAGATTTAACTTTTTTACCACAGAGGCCACTGAGAACATAAAGTTTTTTTAACGGTAAGCCTCTGTGTTCTCAGTACTTATTATGAGAACTTCTTAGCATCTTTCTGATTACACTTTTGTATTGATATTTCTGTAGTCTGTAGGATGTGCCGACGTTAGGAGGCGCATCAAACGAAGTCTAGCTGATGCGCTTTGTCCCTCAGATCATCCTACAATGATGTGTTTATTTTCTCACACTAAAAAGTGTAAGCTATTTTAGGGTTAAAATGAAAGGTGCCTACTTTTTGCTAGATTGATTTTGCTTGATGGCTAATTACATGGTATCTACTTTATTACCATTACCGATTAGAACAACATCAGCATCTCTTGCGGCGAATAAGCCATTAGTGACTACACCTGTAATACCATTAATAATAGATTCTAATTTTACAGGGTCGATAATTTTAAGGCCGTGGACATCTAAAATTTCACAACCATTATCAGTGTAATAATCTTTCCTCCAAACAGGCCGGCCACCTAACTTCTCTAGTTCATTAGCAACATAATTACGTGACATAGGGATAACTTCGACAGGTAAAGGAAAGTTACCTAAAACATCAACCGATTTAGTGCTATCGACGATACAAACAAACTTTTTACTGGCTGCTGCAATAATCTTTTCACGAGTTAGAGCTCCACCACCACCTTTAATCAGTTTTTTGTTAGGGTCTACCTCATCGGCTCCATCAACATAAACACCAATTTCATCAACACTATTTAATTCTATTACAGAAACCCCCACTTTTTTAAGACGTTCAGTTGTTGCATCGGAGCTTGAAGCCGCAGCTTTAATTTTACCTTTGTAGTCCGCTAACATGTCAATAAAGAAATTTACTGTTGAGCCTGTCCCTACACCAATAATTGATTCACCTTTGATATATTCTAGGGCTGCTTGAGCAACTTGTTTTTTTAATTCATCTTGTGTCATGATTTTATTTTAAGTAGAAGAGCAACGATTTTGGATTGTTGCTACATTGTTAAGAAATGGAAAACAATAAAATTCAATAATACCTGAAATAAGTTGTTTTTTCAGCTATTTTAAAGAATAGTTATGACAATGGCAGTTATTTTATAGTCTTAAAATTTGGTAAAATACATGGCTTACATAATTCAACACTGACTTAATTTTTCTAGGATAATAGCTTAATTGTACTACTTAATATTATTTTAAATAATGGAAGATTATTCATACCTCCCTGACTTCGAAGTTGATTCTTTAAAAGTCCCCCCACATTCAATTCAGGCAGAACAATCTGTGTTAGGGGGGTTGATGCTTGACAACCAAACGTGGGATTCTGTTGCCGACAAGGTGGTTGTGGAGGATTTTTACAGAAAAGATCACCGCCTTATATTTACTACCATAGAACAATTAGCTGAGAAGCAAGATCCTTTTGATGTGATCACTCTTTCAGAAGCTATAGATGCAATGGGGGAGTTACAAACAGTTGGTGGCTTAGCTTATCTTGCTGTTTTGGCAAAAGAAACACCAAGTGCTGCTAATATTGTTGCATATGCAAATATTGTTAGAGATCGGTCAGTTTTAAGGCAATTGATTCATATTGGTACTGAAATTTCTGACTCTGCCTTTAATACTGAGGGGCGAGATACTGCTGAGTTACTTGAACAGGCTGAACGTGATGTTTTTAAAATTGCTGAACAAAGACAACGTGGGCAGGAAGGTGGTTTTAAATCAATCAAAAATTTATTGGCTACTGCTGTTGATAAAATTGAAACCTTGTATGAACAAGAAGGTAATATTACAGGGGAAAGTACAGGGTTTGCAGACTTTGATGAATTAACTTCAGGGCTACAACCTGCCGACCTTATTATTGTCGCAGGTCGACCTTCTATGGGAAAAACGACGATTGCCATGAATATGGCAGAAAATGTTGCAATATCTAGTGGTAAGCCTGTTGCTGTGTTTAGTATGGAAATGCCAGGTGACTCATTAGCGATGAGGATGATGTCTTCATTAGGACGTATTGATCAAAATAAAGTTAGAACTGGGAAGCTAGAAGATGATGAGTGGCCACGCTTAACTTCTGCTATTAATATGTTGGCAGAAACAAAATTATTTATTGACGATACACCTGCTTTAACACCCACGGAGGTAAGAGCTAGAGCGCGGCGGTTAGCACGAGAGCATGGGCCTTTAGGGTTGATAGTATTGGACTATTTACAGTTAATGCAATCACCGTCAAGTGGTGAAAGCCGAGTACAACAGATTTCGGATATTTCTCGGGGCTTAAAAGCTTTGGCAAAGGAGTTAAATGTTCCTGTAGTTGCTCTTTCTCAGCTTAACCGTAACCTTGAGCAAAGACCTAATAAACGTCCGGTAATGTCAGATTTAAGGGAGTCTGGAGCGATTGAACAGGATGCAGATTTAATTGTTTTTGTTTATAGAGATGAGGTTTATAACGAAGATAGCCCAGATAAAGGTATTGCTGAAATAATTATTGGTAAGCAACGGAATGGGCCATTAGGAACGGTACGCTTAACATTCTTAGGGCAGTTTACACGGTTTGAAAATTTTGCGGGTGACCCATATTCAGCTGAGGATTATGAATGACATGACATTAGCCGCCTATGCTCTTATTAATTTAGCCGCTGTAAAGCACAATTTAGCTAAAGTAAGAGAATATGCTCCAAACTCTAAAATTATGGCCGTTATTAAAGCAAACGGCTATGGGCACGGTCTATTACAAATAGCAAATGCTTTGCAAGGGGTCGATGGTATTGCAGTCGCACGAGTTGGTGAAGCTGTACGACTAAGAAAAGCAAAAGTGAAATGTAGGATTACTGTTTTAGAAGGGTTTGTGTGTGAGCCGGAATTAAATGCATTAATTCAATACAAGCTAGATAGTGTTGTTCACAGCATGGGTCAGCTAGATATTTTAGAGAAGTTATCAGGGAAAACCCCCGTTTCCATTTGGTTGAAATTAGATTCAGGTATGAACCGTTTAGGTTTTACAACAGATCAGTTTGTTTCTGCCTATCAGCGGTTAGAAAAATGCCCTGGTGTTAAGCAACCGATTTCATTAATGACACATTTTTCAAGTGCGGATGATAAACATAGCCATGTTACAAGGCAGCAAATTGAAATTTTTAACAAGGTAGTAGACTCATACCCAGGTGAAAAAAGTCTTGCAAATTCAGCGGGAGTTATAGCTTGGCAAGAGGCTCAATCAGATTGGGTACGTCCTGGCATTATGCTGTATGGAGTATCCCCTTTTAATGAGTATCATGGAGTGGACTTGGGATTGCACCCCGTTATGAGCCTGCATGCCCGGTTAATTAGTGTAAAAATAATTAAGCCAGGGGATGCTGTGGGTTATTCGGGTACTTGGGTTTGTAACAAAGAAACAAGGTTAGGTGTTGTTGCTATAGGTTATGGGGATGGCTATCCGCGTACTGCAAAATCAGGAACACCTGTATTAGTTAATGGAAAAAGGGTGCCTTTAGTTGGTAGAGTATCAATGGATATGATCACCGTGGATCTTTCTAGTCAGCCTGAAAGTAAACCAGGAGATGAGGTTACTTTATGGGGCCATGGATTGGCTATTGAAGAAATTGCCGTAGCAGCTGGCACTATTCCTTATACGATTTTATGTGGTGTGACACAAAGGGTAAGGCTAGAGAATGTTACAGCTCAATAATTTTGTAAACACTAATCGTTAAAATGGCTAAAAAACAAAAAACAGCTTTTGTGTGTACTGAGTGTGGTGCCGACTATCCTCGGTGGGGAGGGCAGTGTACTAGCTGTGGGGAATGGAATGTTATTAAAGAAGTTCGGTTAGGCAGTGATGTAAAATCAAGTTCCAGAGTATCTGGCTACGCTGGAGCTCGCTCAGAAGTTAAATTGCTTTCTGATGTTGATTTGGCTCAAGCGGAAAGAATTCCGACAAGGCTGACTGAATTTGATCGCGTATTAGGTGGTGGGATTGTACGAGGTAGTGTGGTTTTAATTGGAGGTGCACCTGGGGCAGGAAAGAGTACCATTTTGTTACAAGTTATCGCCCGTGTTGCTAAAAAAGGTTTTTCTGTATTGTATGTTTCTGGGGAAGAATCTTTACAGCAAATAGCAGAAAGGGCACATCGACTTAGATTGGATGCCTCGTTAATAAAAATGTTGACAGAAACCTCAGTGCAAAGTATCTGTGATGTGGTTGATGCTGAAAAGCCTACCCTACTTATTATCGATTCAATTCAGGTTATGCATACTATTGACTCTGATACTACGCCTGGTTCAGTTTCACAGGTTAGGGAATCTGCAAGTTATTTAACCCAATATGCCAAGAGAAATAATGTTTCAATTTTTATGGTGGGGCATGTTACTAAAGACCAGTCTTTGGCTGGCCCTATGACACTAAGTCATATTGTTGATGCGCAGGTTATATTGTCATCAACAGATGATGCCAGGTTTCGAGTCTTAAGGTCTGATAAAAACAGATTTGGTAGCGTAGGCGAATTAGGCTTTTTTTCAATGGAAAGTACGGGTTTAAAAGAAGTTAAAAATCCTTCAGCCATGTTTTTATCTAGATCTGATAAACCATCATCGGGTAGTGTTGTTACTGTTACCTGGGAAGGAACACGGCCATTGTTGGTGGAAATTCAGGCATTGGTTACGGAAAGTCAATATGGAAACCCAAGGCGATTAGCGGTAGGTTTAGATCAGAATCGGTTGGCAATGTTATTAGCCGTATTAACTCGTCATGCGGGGGTTTTTACGGCAAATGATGAAATCTATGTCAATGTGGTAGGGGGGATCAAAGTAACTGAAACAGCTTCTGACTTAGCTATTATTGTAGGTGTCGTGTCTAGTCTTAAAAATAAGGTAATCCCTCATGATGTGGTTTTTTTTGGAGAGCTTGGCCTGAATGGTGAGATAAGGCCT
>JAJRUF010000265.1 GCA_024277935.1 Gammaproteobacteria bacterium | reverse complement strand
TACTGATTCAAATGGCAAGATTCAGGAAGTCAAAGGGGATGGAGTTATAGGGGAAAAACCTTATTTAAAGCCAGGCCAGTCATTTCGTTATTCTAGCGGTGCCATGATTGAAACACCTGTTGGTGTGATGCAAGGTAATTACTTAATGGTTTCTGATGATGGCGATAATTTTAAAGCACCTATTCCTAAATTTACTTTGTCTATTCCACGTACATTGCATTAAACCGAGCTCAATATAATGGCTATCTATGCGATTGGTGATATTCAAGGTTGCTTTGACGACTTGCTAAGATTACTGGATGTTATCAAGTTTAGTGAACAGTCAGATCAACTCTGGTTTGCTGGAGATTTGGTAAATCGTGGCCCAAAGTCATTAGAAACTTTACGATTTGTTAAGGCGCTAGGAAAATCAGCAGTTACGGTGTTAGGTAACCATGATCTGCATTTATTGGCCAGTGCTTATAAACAGCGGCAACCGCGTAAAAAAGATTCACTTTCCCAGGTTCTTCAGTCGCCTGATTGTGATGAACTACTGCACTGGTTAAGACATCAGCGGTTATTTCATTTTAATGATGATTATTGTCTAGTGCATGCAGGGCTGCCGCCACAATGGAACTTTTCCAAAACAAAAAAAATGGCTTTAAAAGCGGAAAAAGTGTTGCAAGGTGCTAATTACATGGAATTTTTTAAAGCAATGTATGGAGACAAACCTGATGTCTGGAGTCCTGAGTTAACAGGATTGAACAAAATACGTTTTATCGTTAATTGTTTTACTCGCATGAGATATTGCGATGGTGCTGGTCGACTGGATTTTAAACATAATGGTGCTGTAGGCTCTCAACCAGACCACCTGATGCCTTGGTTTACGGTACCTGGGCGACAATCTTCTGATCTTAAAATTGTCTTTGGGCATTGGTCTACTTTAGGATATTATCAGGGACATAATTGTTATGCGATAGATACAGGCTGTCTTTGGGGTGGACAATTAACCGCTATAAAGCTGGGGAAAAAAGTAAAACGGATTAGTATTGATTGTGCAGGTAATTTGAAGCCAAAATCATACAGATAGCTATCTTGAAAGGGGAAGTAGATTAAAAAAATTTTGTTTTCAAGTTGGCTGACCCCATGGTTTTTTCCATGGTTTTTTAGGTTTGGTGAAGGCAGGTTAACTTCACAAACGATGTCATTCCGACCAACGGGAGGAATCTTGGGTCTAAGTCTATTATTGAAATAATTGGGGTCAAAGTAACATTAATTTGAGAATTGTGGCAGTTTTTGAAACAAATAGTCTTATTGGTGGGCAGAAAAGTTTGACAACTTACCCGTCAAAATATATCTTACTCTGACCCCGAATATTTTCAATATGATCTATTAATAATGATTTATTCCGTTCGGCTATATTGACCGTAAAAAAATAACACTCTCCTGGAATATTGGCTCGGCGGTATTGCATAGTTTGATCGACAATTGAGTATGGGTTTGTTGGGTTGGGTTTCGTTCCTCGACCCAACCTACCGGGCTTAAACGAAAACCCCCCATAAATACGGGGTTTCCTCTAATGTAAATGTCGTAAAATTTTTCGACTACAACTTTCGGTGCCTATAAATCATCGAAATAGCCACTCCTATACAAAGAAACACTTTCCAAAATATCTTGTGGGCAATAAAAAGTCAAACCAATCGATTCAAAGTTATACCCACCATCATCAAAAGGAGCAACAAAACCACTTTTTTTCATCTCGTTGACGCAACTTGATAAATTTATAGAAAAAAAATTTATCTTTTGAAATTCAGCAGTTGATGGTCTGATTATTTCAATATACTCAAGCTCATCATTTTCATCATACCCAAGAATTAAGCCTTCTTTCTCATAGAAATCATTTTCAGGCTCATTTATCTTTGTCAAAGGTTTTGTTTCTATTAAATTTCGAATTGTATTCCTTTGAACACTAAATTTTAGGTTATTAGCACCTACATTTGGCTCTAATAAAAAATGCATACTCATTCCTTTAATTATTATTTCTTTTTAAATTTAGACCAATCGATTGAACCGTCAGGCTTCTTTGGAAAACTGTTTTCCATCTGCTCAATATGAGTATCATACTTACCTGGGTTTTGATCTTTAATGTCATCAACACCCATTTTATAAGCTTCATCATGTTTTCCTTGCTCAATTAATTCTTTCTGCTTTGCTCTAAACCGTTTGGATGATTTACGACTTCCCCAATTTCCAGTACGATAAACATGATCATCAGTTTCCATCCTAATTGCTGGTGCATCATTGGTTGCAATATCGCTTACATCGTCAGCAATTGGGTGGTGTGATTGAGTACCATTCTTATTCCCATCAATCTTTGTATCTCTATGCCGACCACCTAATGCTTGTTTAGTATTCTTTGCCGCATCAACATTCTCCACAACCTTCCCATCAATTATACCACTCTCTTTTTCGCTAGAAACTCCTTTTTTTGGTTTCTCCTCTATATTTGTTTGTTTAGATTTAGAGGGAGTATTTCCACTTTGCTTAACTTTTGGACTGCTGTTTTTTGAAGAATTGGCAATAAATTCTCCGACAGTTTGGTTTGCTGTTGTACCACTGGAAGCAGGCTTTAAAAAATGATCTATTTCACGTTTAATTTGACTCAGAGTTTTATTGGCATGCGGGGGTAATTTGTTAGCACCCAACTCATAGAGCTGATCTATCACTTTTTTTAATGGGATAAATAGCCTTTTTAATGCATTAGACCAATGAAAATCTGTTCGGGCTATACGTATGGCTTTTTTTATTGATTTTAGGTAACGGGGTAATTTACCTAATTTAGCAAAGTCACCGACATAAGGAACAATACTGACTACACTAATTACCGCATCAATCCATCGTCCTCTGCTTAGAGATATTATGGCGTTGGTACCATCAGAGGCGGGTGTGGGATCAATAATCCCTGTCATATCCAAAATGAATTGACATATATCCAGAGCAATTTCTTTTTTTTCTAATTCTATTTCTAGTTTTTGTTTAAGCTGATATTCACAATGCGAGCCTAATGGACCCGGTATACGCTGAGGTTGTCTGGTCATTGGGTCGATTGGCAGTTGTTGTGAGTGGTTCATACCCAATGGTCCAGGGATTCTATAGTTAGCCATTGTATATTTTTCAGGGCTTAGTTATGTCAAAAAATACGTGACTCTACATGTTAGACTGGTAAAAGTAAATATAAATTAAAGGCTCGCTCCTTATTAATTAACAAACTGAAAGACATTTATTTATCGTATCATTGCTTTTCCAGTTTTAAAAAACTGTAGCTGAAATCAACTGAAGTATCGTGAGTAATATCCTCTCGGGCAACTTCTTTCCATTCATTTATGTTGATGGCAGGAAAAAAAGTATCGCCTGCAAATTCTGTATTTATTTGGGTAATATATAGAGTGTTGGCTCTGGGTAACATGGTTTTGTAGAGTGTGGCGCCACCAATCACAAATATTTCATCATACTCCAGACAGGCAGTGATCGCTTTGTCAACATTGTCAAAAACCAGACAATTCCGTTGCTGATATGATAAATTGCGACTAATAATTATATTGCTCCTTCCTGGTAATGGTTTACCTATAGATTCAAAGGTTTTTCTACCCATTACGATAGGAGAACCCATCGTTATTTGTTTAAATTTTTTAAGGTCAGCCGATAAATGCCAAGGCATTTTATTGTTTAGTCCAATAGTTCGGTTGCTAGCCATTGCAACAATTAGCGATATTTTCATAGTAGCAATAATTGTGTAGGAATATATAGTATGCAGGTTTCAAGCTGCCTTGTTGAGTACGGACTTTGTTTTAGGGAGGTGGAAACAAATAATCATCCAATCTCACTTGCCTTTTTATCCCTGCTTAAATTTTCTCAATCGTCACGTAGAATAACTATGCTCCTCTTGAGAAGATTTAAGCAGAAATAAAAATCCTGCATGATATTTGGATGATTATATATTTACACCTCCCTAATTAACAAGCCAGGTACCGGCAACGGGTTCTTTTGCAATTTTATCAGCGCCCATAAACTTAAATGGAACTGAAACCAGTTCCATGCCTTTATTCACCTGAACAGCAAAATGTAAATGCGGACCAGAAGAAAAGCCTGTATTACCTGAATAACCAATTAATTGCCCGGCAGAAACCGTTAATCCCGGAAATACTTGAGCTCTTTCCAGGACTAAATGCGCATACACAGCCATGGAGCCATCATTATGCAAGATTCGAATACTATTTGCCCGACTCTTATAGGCCTGCTCTGTGCCACTATTAAAAAAGTCATTGTTAACTTCCATTACCATGCCTGACCTGGCGGCATGTATTGCGGTATTAATAGGCATGACGAGATCAACAGCATACTGATTTTGTTTGTCAGTATGGCTAAATTCACCGTTAAAAGCCTGAGAGATAAAGAATTTTGCATTTTTGGCAAACGGAGGGGAATAAACGGCATGGTTATCATGAACAGCAAAGGGACTACCAATGATGTATGAGTATTGTAATGAATAACTCCATGCTTTAAATTTATTAATACCCGCCATTTGAAACAAATCTTCGGATTGACCCGGTTCTACTACAAAGCGTTTAGGTAATTCGGGCTTGGAATATACATTGTGCTTTTCGCTAATGCTGACTTCAATTTCTACAGGGCCATAGTAATTGTTAATCGCAAAGTATTTCGGTTTATGTATATCCCCGGTTTTTTCCAGCCAAACAAAACGTTTATGGCTCGCTTTTAACTGTCTAACTTCAACGGGTAGATTTGTTTCAGGAGAGCGGTCTGAGAAATTCCAATGGCCTTGTTCATCTTTATATTTGTATAATTTTTTTGCCTGAAGTTGTTGATGAAGTAGGCATAATGCGAGGAAAAATAAAAAATTTTTCATGATACTGGTAAGCTTAAAGAAGTAGTAATACAAAAATACTTTGCTGTATTGTAGAGGTAAAGAGGAGTTGTTTTAAAGTGTTTAGTTCTGAATCATTGTGTAAATGTGGTCTTGATCTGGAATATGAGTCATGCTGCCAGCTCTTTCACAAGAATACCAAAAGGCCGGTTACAGCAGAGTCTCTAATGCGCTCACGTTTCACAGCCTATGCTATGCAAAACAAAGCTTACTTACTGGAAACATGGGACTCAAGCAAGCGACCTGAAAATATTGATTTTTCCAGAGAACAAGTTATCTGGACAAAGCTGGAAGTGTTAAACACAAAAAAAGGAAGTGAAAAAGACAATAAAGGCATCGTTGAGTTTAAAGCTTATTACATGCAAGACCAAGAAACTTATGTAATGAACGAGATTAGCCGCTTTAAAAAAATGGCAGGCAGATGGTTTTATCTGGATGGTAAGGTAAAATCAGTTGGCAGGGTAGGAGAGCAAACAAATCAAGGTAAAAATGCGCCATGCGCTTGTGGTAGTGGAAAAAAATTTAAACGTTGCTGCGGTAAATAATATGATTATTATTTTAAGACGGATACCTGATAACACTCAAAAACATGAAATTTCCAGTTATTTAAACCCTGTTTTACAGGGTGGAATATTTCAGAAATCAGGGTACATAGAACTTATAAAAATTCAGGTTATAAAGGATACTCGAACCAATTCCCTGGAACATCATGCCTTGGTTACTATTGACTCAGATGTGGCAGCTGAAAGAGTAAT
>JAJRUF010000032.1 GCA_024277935.1 Gammaproteobacteria bacterium | reverse complement strand
GCGTAGGCCGCGTCACTGATTTCCGAAAGTTGTATATTTGTGGTCGACAGGGAAAGCCGACTGTTTGGATTTACTGGAAGGCATGAGCCGGTCTGTAGCTTTTTTTGTTGTAAAAACAAAGGGGGGTGGGTTAAAATTGTGACCATAGCGAACAGCTTACCATCAGTGACAACCTTTTGGCTCGTAAGAGGCTAAAGCCTAGGGGCCCGATAATAAATATTTAAAATAGCCTTAGCAATATATTTGACCCGCCACTAAACAAAACATGGTTATTAATAAACTGCAAACTATAAATTGTAGAGCCGGCAAAAACTTAATTTAGTGGATGGTAAGTTAATTAAGGTAGTTGGCAACAAATTAACATATCAGTTTTTTATTTTTAGTCTACAATTAATCTTAAAGAAATTACTTGGGATGTTTGATAGTTTGTGAAAAGCACACCTATTCAATAATGACTAAATAAAATAGTACCCCAAATTGTAAGCATATAAATCACTTTCATTAAGAGCAGTCCGCATACTAAAGGCTAGACATGAGGAATTTAGAATTTAAAGACCAGTTGCATGAATACGCAGAATGGCGTGAAAAGTTAATACAAGCAATTGAGATGTATCAAGAGTGGCGTACTCGATATAAACTAAGTGATGCTCACAGTACTGATACCCTATTAAATATCCTAAATGGTTTGCAAAATGATAGGGTAACGCTCGCTTTTGCAGCCGAGTTTTCCCGTGGAAAAACGGAGTTAATTAACGCTTTGTTTTTTGCAGAAACAGGTGTTCGCTTACTTCCTTCTCTCCTGGACGTACAACCATGTGTCCTACAGAAATATTTTATGACCCTGAAGGTAGCTATATTCGACTGTTAAATATAGAAAGCCGACTCGAAGATATTTCTTTAATGGAGTATAAGCAAAACCCTGACCGCTGGACAAAAATTGATTTAGACTGCGACTCGCCAACTCAAATGCAAGAAGCTTTTAAAGAACTGGTTGCATCTAAAGAAGTTGATAAAGAAATAGCTAATAAGCTAGGCTTATGGAATGAGCGTGAAGCGGCTGAGCAAGGCATTATTAATCCTGAAAAAGTTGAAATACCTTGTTGGCGACATGCGCAAATTAGCTTTCCTCATCCTCTATTAAAGGAAGGCCTGTCAATCCTTGATACACCAGGACTTAACGCATTAGGGACAGAGCCAGAACTCACTCTAAGCATGCTCCCCAGTGCTCAAGCAATCATTTTTGTTCTAGCGGCTGATACAGGGGTTACAAAAAGTGATTTAGAAATGTGGAAGAACCATGTCTGCAACTCTAGAGGAAATAATAAGCAAGGCTTAGCTGTTGTAATGAATAAAATTGATTCCATGTGGGACGATCTTGCGGGTGAAGGTGGTTATGAAGATTCAATACAAAAACAAATAAAAACCTCTGCTTCGATTCTAAAGATAAGTGAACATCATATTTTTCCAGTATCTGCCAAGCAGGCTTTGCTTGCAAAAGTAAAATCTGATGATGATTTGTTAGAAAAAAGCAGACTGGCAAAGCTAGAAAATTACTTATCAACTGATATTTTAGACCAACGCCGCAATATTCTGGTAGAAACCGTTAATAAAGATATTGGTTTTTTAGTTTCAGAATCATTTAACTTTATAAAAACTAAGTTAATAAATGCCACTGAGCAGCTGGAAGAGTTCAAAAAAGTTGACTTTGATAATGCCGAAATGACGGGTAAATTGATGTCTGAAACTCGTGATCGACAAAATACCTATATGGCTAATGTCGAAAATTTTCAGGCCAGCCGAAAAGTATTTGCGGTACAAGCAAAAATGCTAATTGAATCTTTTGCTAAAGAAAGAATTGATAGTATTGTTGCAGCAACTAAACAAGATATGTCCAAAAGCTTAACCACTTATGGAATGAAGCAAAATATTCGTAAATTATTCGATGACCTAAGAGATTTACTGCAAGACTCTGTGGATGTAACCAATGAAACGCGCCGGTTAGTTAAAGCTATCCATTTAAAATTTCAGAATGAACACGGTTTTAAGCCCATTGAACCACAGCTTTTTTCTATTAAAGAGTATCAATTTGAGTTAGAGCAGGTTTTTGAAGAGGGGGAGCTTTTTCGTAGTAGCGCGAAAACAACAATGACAGAACAGAGCATAGTAGTCAATAAGCTGTATAGCACTTTAATAGCTAAAGCAAGCACCATTCTTCAACGTGCTCATAATGATGCATTATCGTGGAGTAACGGTGTATTAGTCCCTTTAATGCACCAACTGAAAGACCACAAAAAACAAATTGAAAGTCGGCTTAAAATGCTTAGAAAAATCAGCGAATCAAAAGGTGAGGTATCAGAAAGTATTGCCCACCTTGAAGCAGAGTTAGAGCCGCTTAAAAAGCAACGCTCTGAGTTGGCTATGATTATTAAAGCAATACACTTAAATGAAAAGCTTTAATAAATTGGCAAGCTAATACTATCCTTTTTTAAAATAAACCTATTAATATAAAATCAAAATATTCACTACAATTTTTTAAAAATTAAATCCCATACGCCGTGACCTAGACGAAGGCCACGGCTTTCAAATTTAGTTAATGGCCTGTAATCGGGGCGTTCGCAATACTCACCATTCTTACTGGTATTATACAGTTTTGTGCTAGCCGTTAATATTTTTAGCATTGATTTAGCATAATGCTCCCAGTCCGTCGCAGCATGAAAGTAGCCGTTTATAACTAGCTTTTTATTGAGCAACTCAATAAAACTGGGTCTTACAATTCGACGCTTATGATGCCTTCTTTTATGCCACGGGTCAGGGAAAAACAAATGCACCCCCTGGATAAAATGGTCAGGGATTTTTTGCTCTAAAATTTCAATAGCATCATGGTGATAGATTTTTACATTACTAATATTTTTTTCTTCAAGTAGCAACATTAAATGGGCAACCCCCGGCCTATGAACCTCTATACCTAAATAATTTAAATCAGGGTTAGCCTCGGCCATAGCAACCAAACTACTACCATTACCAAAACCTATTTCTACTATTAAAGGACGTTCTTTTCCAAAAACATTTGCATAATCATAAGATTCGGATGGATCTAGGCAGTATTTGTCCCAAATATTATCGATAGCTTTTTGTTGTCCAGCAGTTGCTCTACCTTGCCGTAAAGCAAAACTACGAATTCTCGGGTGAGGTTCTTTTTCAATTGTAGCCATTGGTCCGGAGATTTGCTTTTTAACTATGTAAAAAAATCAAAAGAATAAACCGTCAACAGGTGAAGAAGCCGAAGCAAAACGTTTTTTAGGCATTCTTCCTGCTAAATAAGCTTCTCTACCTGCCTGAATCCCTTTTTTCATTGCAGATGCCATCAATATAGGGTCTTTTGCAGCGGCTATTGCTGTATTCATTAATACGCCTGCACAGCCTAATTCCATTGCTAGTGCAGCATCAGAGGCTGTTCCTACACCTGCGTCAACAAGAATAGGTACCGTTGCATTTTCAACAATGGTTAAAATATTATAAGGGTTTCGGATACCTAGGCCAGAACCAATAGGAGCGGCAAGGGGCATTACTGCAACACAACCAATATCCTCTAAACGTTTTGCGGCAATAGGATCATCGTTCGTGTAAACCATAACATCGAAGCCATCTTTAACTAAGGCTTCTGCTGCTATAAATGTTTCTGCCACATCAGGAAATAAAGTCTTTTGGTCGGCCAGGACTTCCAATTTAACAAGCTTATGCCCACCTAACAGTTCACGCCCTAAACGACATGTCCGTAGAGCATCTTCAACGGTATAACAACCTGCAGTATTCGGTAAAATAGTATATTTATCAGGTGATATAACATCCAGCAAATTTGGCTCACCTGGAGTTTGACCAATATTAGTTCGGCGAATAGCAACCGTTACAATTTCTGCACCACTTGCTTCTATAGCAAGTTGTGTTTCTTGCATATCTTTATATTTTCCAGTACCTACCAATAAGCGAGAGTTAAATTTCTGATCAGCAACAGTAAAACAATCTTCTTGCCCTCCTCCTATTGCTTGCACAATCTCTAGCGTATCATTAGCCGATAAATTTTTTTCTGCATATTGATTAAAAGGTAAAATTTCTTTATTTAATTCTACCGCAATCCTCTTTCCTGTTAAATTAAGCTCAGACACAATATCAGCAACAGTCGTATTCTCACCACACTCACGGCTATCACCATTCACTCTTATTCTCATGATTCGTTCCAGATTAATGTTTTACTGATCTACGTTTTTGTACCGCTTTTGCCAGCCCGTTAAGTAACCGCAGGGTATCATCCCAGCCTAAGCAAGCATCAGTAATACTTTGCCCATAGGTAAGTTCTTGCCCTTCAACTACATTTTGTCGTCCAGCTTTAAGGTGACTTTCTATCATAACTCCAAAAATCCGCTTATCACCATGGCTAATCTGTTCTGCAACATCTTCACCCACCACTAACTGACGCTGACATTGTTTTAAGCTATTGGCATGACTAAAATCAATCATAATATTTTGTGATAGGCTCGCCTTGTCAAGCCCCTCAGCTACTTTTTCAACATTGACCGCATCATAATTGGGCTCATCATTTCCTCCACGTAAGATAATATGTGAATCTTCATTACCTGTAGTTGAAAAAATAGCAGAGCGACCTTCTTTAGTAACAGATAAAAAATGGTGTGGGCTCATTGCAGAGTTAATGGCATCAATAGCAACACTTATTCCACCGTCAGTTGCATTTTTAAACCCAACCGGACAAGACAAACCTGAAGCTAACTCTCTATGTACTTGGCTCTCAGTTGTTCTAGCACCAATAGCACCCCATGAAATTAAGTCAGAAATATACTGAGGCGTAATTAAATCCAGGTACTCCGTTGCGGCTGGAATGCCTAAGTTATTTAAATCGAGTAATAACTGACGGGCAACCCTTAAGCCTTTATTAATATTAAAGCTGGAATTAATTTCAGGATCATTAATTAATCCTTTCCAACCCACAGTCGTACGCGGTTTTTCAAAATAAACACGCATAATAATAACTAAGTCTTTTTGTAAATCGTCTTTGGCTTGTTTCAATAGTCCTGCGTATTCTTTTGCTGCTTTAGCATCATGAATTGAGCAGGGACCAATAACGACAACCAAACGGTCATCTTCCCCTGTCAAAACTTTATGAATTTCTTTTCTTGCCTGCAAAATAGTGTTGGCTGCTATTTCAGTCATTGGAATTTCATTATGAACTTGAATCGGTGCAACGACATCTGTCGTTTCGGTTATTCTTAAGTCATCGGTATTAATTTTACTTTGCATGGTCTTTACTGATGTACGCTTAGCGACTGATCTATATAAACAGTATATTTTAACTGTTTTACTCGTTTGAGTGTTATTTATAATTTTATCGCAACACGAGCTCTCTAAATTTTTCTCTTTCTTGTTTTGCAATCAAGGTATGTTATGATTTTAAAATTATGTAAAACTCACATTAATTTGAGTCTATCGGTTTAAATTTATAAGGAATATTTATGCCTCTTTCTCGTCGCCCCATTCAGTATTTACTCCTTGCGGCATACATTTTTTACTGCCCTATAGCCTATTCAGAAGCCTTAAGTTCAGCCATAAAAGTTGAAACTGCAGTTAACAGTGCCGCAATTAAATCACAAAGAAAAATTGATGTTTTAAGTGATAAAACCAGAGAAATGTTAAATCAGTACCGTTCTGTGACTCATCAAACGGGCACCTTATTAACTTACAATAAACATTTAAACAACTTAATTTCCTCTCAGGAACAAGAAAAAGCATCTTTGGGGAGTCAGTTAAAAGAAATTGAAACTACGCAACGTGAAGTTGTACCTTTGATTCTGCATATGCTAGACAGTCTGGAAAAATTTGTTGCACTAGATCTGCCTTTTTTACCAGAAGAGCGCTCTCAACGCATTAAAAAACTTAAGGCTATGATGGTTAGAGCGGATGTCACCAATGCAGAAAAATACCGCAGAATTTTAGAGGCTTACCAGGTTGAAAATGACTATGGCAACACCATTGAAGCCTATAGAGCGGATTTAACACGACAGGGGATCACAAGTTCAGTAGATTTTTTACGATTAGGCCGAGTTGCTTTGTATTACCAACGCTTCGATGGCAGTGAAACAGGCTATTGGAATAAAGAACAAAAAAAATGGCTCCCTTTAACCGATGAATATCGAAATGCAATTCGTAACGGCTTACGTATTGCGCGCAAAGAAACAGCACCTAATTTACTCGTTCTTCCTATTTCAGTTGCGGAGGCCGGCCAATGAAAAAGCTATTTCTTATTTTTTATTTGTTCTTTTTACCCCCAACTGTTTTTGCAGAACATCTTGATTTAGACCAACTACTAAGACAAGTAAAACAATCTCAGGGGCTTGAAGCTAAAATCAACAGAACGAGAGAATCTCGATTTTTATCCGCAAAAAATAAGCAACAAGCCTTATTAAACTCAGCACTTGCTTCTCAGGCTAAACAAGAACGGATAAGTGAACAGCTAAAAAAACGCCTAGATACTAATGAAGCATTATTAACTCAACTAGAGTCAGAACTAAAAGATCGAAGTGGCGTGTTGGGTGAATTATTTGGAGTGGCTAGACAAGCAGCAGGAGACTTAAAAGCTGAGTTGCATAACTCTTTGATTTCAGCCCAGTTTCCAGGCAGAGAAGAAAATTTAGCCACCATAAGCAATAGTAAAGCCTTACCTACAATACAGCAGCTAGAAACACTTTGGTTTACGCTACAACAGGAAATGACTGAATCCGGAAAAGTTGTTTACTTCAATACTCAAATTGAACAGGCCTCAGGAAAACCTCAAAATGCTAAAGTTATCCGTATTGGTACCTTTAATGCGTTGGCAAATGGAGAGTACCTGCAATACTCAGCAGAAACGGGAAAACTGACTCAGCTTGCCCGCCAACCTGGAGACAAGTACCTTAATTTAGCGAAAGAATTTTCAACTGCAACTACCGGCCCTTCAGCTGTCGGCATTGACCCCACTCGTGGGGTTATTTTAAGTATGCTTATTCAGGCACCTGATACTATTGAACGTATTCAGCAAGGTGGCTTAATTGGTTATATTATTTTAGTTTTAGGTACTATTGGTTTTATTTACGCCCTAGTTCGCTTAGTAAGTCTAAGTTTGATCGGAAAAAAAATGAAACAGCAAATGCTTTCTGCCACCGCAACAGAGGATAACCCTTTAGGCCGAGTTTTCATTGCTGCTGAACAAGACACATCAAATAATACCGAAAATTTAGAATTAATTTTAGATGAAGCCATTACCCGTGAGATCCCATTTTTAGAAAAAGGGCTTTCAATGATTAAGCTATTAGCTGCTGTAGCGCCGTTACTCGGTCTACTAGGAACGGTAACAGGGATGATTGCAACTTTTCAGTCTATTAGCTTATTTGGCACTGGTGACCCAAAATTAATGGCCAGTGGTATTTCACAAGCACTTGTCACAACGATGCTTGGGCTTTGTGTAGCGATTCCTTTATTGTTTTTACATAGCCTTGTTTCTTCCCGAAGCCGGAATTTAATCCAGATATTAGATGAACAAACAGCCGGTTTAATTAGCAAGCGTGTTGCAAAATAACAATGATGTCTTTAATTGATTCTTTACAGCAATTTTTAAACATGGGTGGGGATGTACTTTGGATTATTTTCGGCATTTCAATTTGCTTATGGAGCTTAATAGTCGCAAAGTTTATTTATTTTAAACAAACTTACCCTTTACAACTTTCAAAGTGGCTATCCGAATGGAAATCACAACCCAATAAGCACTCTCAGAAATCCTTATATATTAGAGAAAGTATTATTTCTGAAGCTAAAATCAATATGTCAAAAACTGTTTCTACCATAAAAATGCTAGTTGCTCTATGTCCTCTACTCGGATTACTGGGTACGGTAACGGGAATGATCCATGTTTTTGATGTTATGGCGGTAACAGGTACAGGAAATGCAAGGGCGATGGCATCTGGCGTTTCTCAAGCCACTATCCCAACTATGGCAGGGATGGTCGTTGCGATTGCAGGGCTTTATTTTAGCAAGCTAATAGAGCAACGGGTCAGTGACGAAACCCATCACTTAACTGACTTATTGCAGTATTAATTATATTTTTTATTAGAAACAAATTAGGCTCTCACTATTAAAGATATACTTTTTGGTGACCAACAGAGAGAACATTATGCGCCGCAGATCTAATCGCTCAAATAGCGAACAAGCCGCTGATATTGATATGACACCCATGTTAGATATCGTATTCATTATGCTAATTTTCTTTATTGTAACGACTTCCTTTGTTAAAGAGTCTGGAATTGATGTTAACCGTCCAACAGCCCAAACAGCAACCCGGAAAGAACAAGGAAATATCATTGTTGCCATAAAACCCAATGGTGATGTTTGGATAGACAAAAGGCAGGTTGATATTCGTGCCGTCAGAGCAAATGTCTCTCGATTACATGCAGAGCAACCTTTGGGAGCCGTCGTTATTGCTGCCGACAGGGAGACTAAAGTTAAAGTACTTACTCAAGTGATGGATCAAATTCGTTTAGCAGGTATTATGAACGCTTCAATCGCAACCGAAACAGAGTCAAAGTGAAGACGCTTGCTATTTCAATTTTCTCCGGTATTCTAGTTTCACTGGCATTATTTTGGTTAATGCAAGTCATGATTAGCAATAATCAACAAGGCTTTAAAAAAACTGAAAACATACAGATGACTGAGTTTGTACGTTTAAAGCATGAAACCAAGCTACAAACAAAAGAGAGGGAAATACCTGATGAACCCAAACCTGACAAACGCCCCCCTCCACCTAAAATAACCATACAGCAAGCACACCTTACTCAAAGCAATGCCCCTGAAATGGATATGCCTAATTTGGATATTCCATTACAAACCAATAGCTTTAATGGTTCAGCGATTCAGGGAGTACAAATGGGGGCGGGTGCAATCAGTTCTAATGTTATCCCTTTAGTACGCATCCCCCCACGCTATCCTATGCGTGCAGCAAACCGCAGAATAGAAGGTTGGGTTAAAATTGAATTTACCATTACCGAAAGTGGGATGGTAAAAGATCCTGTCGTTGTTGAAGCTCACCCCAGCAAGGTTTTTAACAGGGCAGCTTTACAAGCAATTAAACGCTGGAAGTTTGAAGCAAAAATTATAGGTGGCGAGCCTTTTGAGCAACGTGCCGTACAAGTATTACAATTTAAATTATCAAAATGATACGTTTACTAGTTCTGGTTTTGTCCTTGATACTACTGTCTCCTGCTTATGCAGAAGATAAAGACAAAAAAGCAACGGTTTCACCCTGGCTTTATAAAAAATTACAAAAAGCAGAGAAGTTGATTGCAAAGAAATCATACTCTCAAGCTGAGATAAAATTAAAGTCCATATTGCCGGAGACAAAAGCCAAAAGTTATGAAAAAGCCATTGTTTTACGGAGTTTGTCTTCAGTTTATGCATTAAGCAATCAATACAAAAAAGCGGCCAATATGCTAAGTCAAGCCTTAGCTTTAAATGCTTTGCCAAGTACGCAAGAACAACAAGCTATTTTAAATTTGGGCCAGCTCTATATGGCAACGGAGCATTATGCTAAAGCAATTAAAGTATTAGAACCTTGGCTTGCTAAAAATTCTACTGGCAATATACAAATTAATGTATTAGTTGCCAATGCTTATGCACAATTAAAGCAATATCGTAAGGCATTACCTTATATTAAAAAAGCAATTGCCAATACAAAAAAGCCGGCAGAAGCTTGGTACCAGTTAAATTTGGCTTTGTATTATGAGTTAGAAAACTATGCTTCAGCCGTTACTATATTGAAAAAACTACTTGCAACCTATCCCGATAAGAAACAGTACTGGAACCAGTTAGTATCAACATACCAACAGTTAAAACAATATAAAAAAGCGGCATCAACAAAGTATTTGGCTTATAAAAAAGGCTTTGTTTATACAGAAAAAGAGCTTTTAGGTCTGGTCAACTTGTTCTTATATGTCAACCACCCGTATAAGGCCGCCGTTATACTGGAGCAAGCTATAGCAAATAAAAAAGTTAAAAGTAATTCTAAAAATTGGGAAATCTTAGCCCAGTCCTGGAGAATGGCTAAAGAGTATGAACGTGCAACTAAAGCATTAGAAAGAGCCTCAAGCCTTAACGATAAAGGCAGTTTATATCAACAGCTAGGGCAAATATATGTGGAACAAGAGCAGTGGGATAAAGCCATCCAGTCCTTTAATAAAGCTTTAAGTAAAGGGGGACTAAGAAATACAGGAACAACTTATTTATTGCTTGGCACAAGCTATTATGAAAATCATAATATAAAACAAGCTAAAAAAGCCTTTTTAAAAGCAGCTCAATATAGCAAGAATAAAAAAGCTGCAAATCAGTGGCTTCAATATATTCGTACACCAGCAGAGTAGGGCGTGCGGAGAAACAAAGCACCCCCATCGCTTGCTGTAGCCTTGATGTAGTAAAACAAAATCAAAGGCTACAAAATATTAACACTATCATTGACCGGTGTTTGTATTGGGCCATGTAAAATTTTAGCTAGAAACAGCACCTATCTCGACATCTTCATAAACACGCTTCTTTTTCCATCCTATAAATTTATCTTCAAAAAACTGTAAATCATGGTCTATAGAATGCTCATAGCAACTTCTGAATAACCGTGCTGTTCTAAAAGCATGTAGCTCATCATCAGCCGTTACCGTTTCTACATTACCTACCTGGAACGTTTTATTTTTTGATTTTCTGTCTTTTACCCAAAAGACGGTATAACAAAGATAGCTCTTATCTTTTCTATGGTCGTACTTAATTGTTCTTGAAACCCCTGTAATACCTGTTGTTGTTTTATTCTTCGGAGGTTTTAAAAAGCGAGTTCGGCTACCTTTTAATACCACTAACATTTGGTCACGCCAAGTAATTGCCGCCTGTAGAGACTTGCTTCTATTTCCCCACAGCTTATGAGAAAAGTAGCGACTACTCTCTTTTCCTCGTCGGACAATACGCACTTGGTAGCCAAAAGCATCTGGTTCTGTAATATGTTTGTTTTTTGCCATAATTTATAAATCTCCGAAATATTTTTGAGTACGAATACTCAAAATTTAATTTAAGAGCCTTTTGATTACCAGAGACTGCGGTCAAAATCAGTTGCCCTTGATTGATTAAAAATACAATTCATCAGGTCCTTAGAAATTTAAACAAAAAAACAAAAGATAAAGTTTTATTGTTAGTTACGTAGGACAATGACTACAAATTATCAACAATGTTGAATAAAATATCAAGCTTTTTAGTATTTAAATTAAGCAAATACCAAGTATTTTAGTGTAGAATACAACAAATACACCCTTTACAGGGCCTGTATTATTTTATAACATTTTGTATTTTATAAGTTTTTTGGAGAAAATAAATGAGCGTATTAGTAGGCAAACAAGCCCCTGATTTTACAGTTCCTGCGGTATTAGCTGACGGCGAAATTGTTGATTATTTCAGTTTTTCTGAAGCAACAAGTGGAAAATATGCAGTGGTATTTTTCTACCCATTAGATTTTACTTTTGTATGTCCAAGTGAATTAATTGCATTAGACCATCGTATGGATGAATTTAAAAAGCGTGGCGTAGAGGTTATTACCGTCTCGATTGATTCTCATTTTACTCATAATGCATGGCGTAACACGGCTATTAATGATGGTGGTATTGGTCCAGTCCGTTATACGATGGCTGCAGATATTAATCATCAAATCTGTAAAGACTATGATGTTGAGGCTGAAACCCCAGCAGTTGCATACCGCGGTAGCTTTTTAATTGACCAAAAAGGCATGGTTCGTCACCAGGTTGTTAATGATTTACCTTTAGGCCGTAACATTGATGATATGTTGCGTATGGTTGATGCATTACAATTCCACGAAGAGCATGGCGAAGTATGCCCTGCTGGCTGGACTCAAGGTGATTCAGGTATGGATGCAAGCCCAACAGGCGTTGCTGATTACTTAAGCAAAAATGCTGATGATTTGTAAGTAATAGTTCTAGTTTTTACAGCACCCTTTTAATTGGGTGAATAATGAAGGCGGAAAGCACAAAATGCTAACCGCCTTTTTTCTTATTACAGATTCCCTTACCTTATTGCCCCCTCAGTTGATAAACTACTTTATTAAAGATAATCATTTAGGGTCTTTAGCTTTTGATGATCTTACCAAAAACATGGAGAAGCACCGGGGGGAAACTTCAAGAGAAGTATGATATTTTCTTAACTAATGGTGAGTCTATTGCCATTGTGGAGGTTAAGTATAAGGCACATTTGGGCGATGTGAAGAAGCTGGAGCGTAAGTTTAATAACTTTAAAAAACTGTTTCCTATTTTCAAGGATTATAAGCTGTATGGTGCTATGGCTTCGTTTCACTTTAATAGAGATGTTAAGGGTGAGTTGTTAAACCAAGGGTACTTTGTGGTGGAAAGGTGTGGAGATTTAATTAATATGGAGCGTAGTGATTGTTTAAAGGTGGCGTAACTGCCAATGTAAGTAATAAGTAAGGGGGGGCTGAGTTAATTTAACCTTTGTCCATAAAAAGGCAACCATAAAGGATTGTCCTTACGCTTTAAAATAGCCCTGTCTATGCGGAAAGGATTAATAAATTTGTCAAATTAGCCTTAATGTATAGCTTAGGACTCAGGATTTAATAACTTCCCGATCTATGTGTTCTGCTGGTATCGCAACGTAATTCCATTGGGGCAGGTATTCGTCAAATTTAATTCGCATATTTTTCTTAAAATCGTCAGTTACTTTTCGTCCTGTTTCAAATGTTCCTTTTAGGATATGGGTAAATACTTTTAGCCCAGTCGTTGTTTTAGCTTTAGCCATATACTCATTGACTAGCTCGACCGTTTTAAAAATTATTCCTTGGCAGGCTCTTGTTATATGAGGAAAAAGGCGGTGCTCTATCGGGTTATACTTTGAGGTATACGATGGATAGTGTGCAATACCAATTTCAATATTTAATCGGCCAGATAGCTTTTGTATTTCTTCTTTAAAGAGATAATAGCGTGTATTATTGCTACCTCCACAATCACAAAGCAACATGATTGCTGTCGCTCCAGCATAGTTACTTTGGCCATGTTTCAGCCACCATTGTCGAATACATTCACAGGCAAACTCTGAGGTGTCATAACTTGTACCAAGGGTCATATAGCCAATATTACGATTGATATCATATAAGCCATGTGGGACAATCTTACCCGTTGATTATGAAACGAAATCATGGTCCTTGACCCGTATGGTTTCATTAGTATACAGTTTGCCTGGACGATAGAAATTGCCAATCAACTCTTTTTTTATTATGGCTTTAGTGCAAGAAGGTATTGAGGCTATTCAAAGCGTAGTTGATAAAGCAATTAAAAATATGCTTGAGCATTAAAAATGCAAATGTTCGGTATGAAATTGATTTGCGAGAAAGGTCTATTGGTGAGGAGAAGCTAAAGTATCAACGAGAATTAATGCTGTAAAGGTTTAAGCAAATGGATACGCATTTTGAACGGCGTTCTGACCGGTTTATGTTTCTGGTGTGGCCCCACCCCACAGGGGGGGGGCAGTTATAAATCTGCTTACCCATAAGCCTTCGTCAGTTTAAAAAAGTTTTTACACAGCTCTTTATTCCTGCGACCTTCAGTGCGAGAGCAGGCCAAAGCCTGCACCCTAATAATGGATAAATTATTAAAATAAGCTACTGTTAGTAGATTCAAGCCACTACCAGTTTTTATTAAATATGACGGAGGCTTGTGGGTAATCAGGAGTAGCTATTGTTTTATTAGTGGATAAAAACTTAGCCCAATTTTTCTTTAATGCGTGCTGCTCTACCTGTCAAATTACGTAGATAATAAAGTTTAGCTCTACGTACTGCGCCGCGACGATTAACCTCGATACTACCAATCATTTTACTATGCGTTTGAAAGACACGTTCAACACCGACTCCATGAGAAATTTTTCTCACTGTAAATGCAGAGTTTATGCCGCGGTTACGCTTTGCAATAACAACGCCTTCATAAGCTTGTAACCTTTCGCGATCTCCCTCTTTTACTTTAACTTGAACGGTGATTGTATCACCTGGTCCAAAGTTAGGAATATCAGTTCTTAATTGCCCTGCATTGATTTCATCAATAATATTTGTCATTACCTTACCCTATAAACATCAATTTTATAAAAAAGGATATAAAGGCTTAGTCCGACTTATGCGCTTCATTCCTAAATTCTTTTAACAAAGCAAGTTGCTCTGTTGTTAATTCTATTTTCTTTAATAAATCTGGTCGTCTTAATTCTGTTCGCCCTAAAGCTTGCTTCATTCGCCAGCGTTCAATAGCCTGATGATTACCACTTAGCAATACTTTAGGTACCGACCCCATAGTATTTTCTTCTGGACGAGTAAAATGGGGTGTATCTAATAGGCCGTTCATAAATGAATCTTGCTGAGCAGAGTTTGAATCCCCTAAAACCCCAGGAACAAGCCGTGTTATTGAGTCAATAACAACCAAAGCGGCTAATTCACCACCGCTGATAACATAGTCACCTAAAGACCATTCATCATCACAAACAGTATCAATAAAGCGTTCATCAATTCCTTCGTACCTTCCGGCAACCAAAATCAACTGAGAAAACTGGCTTGCAGCTATTAATAACTCTTGCGTTATTTGTGTCCCTTGAGGGCTTAAATAAACAACTTTACAGTCAGTATTTTTTTTTAATTTAGCATCATTTACCGCGTCAAAAAGTGGTTGGCACTTCATTACCATGCCAGGGCTACCACCAAATGGGCGGTCATCAACGGTTCGATGTTTGTCAGTCGTGTAATCTCGTGGATTCCACACTGATAAACCAACAATATTCTGCTCTATTGCTTTGCCTGTTACTCCGTAACGGGAGCCTTCCAGAATCATATCTGGAAATAGGGTGATCACATCAAACTGCATATTATGCTAAAACTTTAACGAACCATTAAAAATCAGGATCCCAATCAACAATCATTTTGTTGTTATTAAGGTCAACTGTTTTAATCACTTGTTCATTGATGAAAGGTATCAGCCGTTCTTGTTTGCCTTCTTTTACAACCAGTACATCGTTTGCACCCGTTTCAAGAAGGTAGTCAACCTTGCCTAAATTAATACCTTGTTCAGTTTCCACAATTAAACCAACAAGATCAGCCCAATAATAAATACCTTCTGCAGTTTCTGGCAATTGGCTTTTATCAATTAGTATTTCCCAGCCACAATATGATTCTGCATCTGTTCGATCAACGACTCCATCAATAAGAGCAACAACGGTTTTACCTTGGCGCTTCCCATTAATAAGCTTTACTTGCTTTACTTCGCTACCTTTTTTTAGCGTCCAAGGAGAGTAACTTATAATGTTTTCCCTTGGATCTGTCAGCGAAAAGACTTTAACCCAACCTTTAACCCCAAATACGCCAGATATTTCTCCAACGCTAATGAGCTCGCTAGCAGACAAGCTTAAGCTGCAACCTTACTTGCATCTTTTAGCAATTTTGCAACACGATCAGAAGGTTGTGCGCCAACAGATTTCCAATAGCTAATGCGCTCATCATTTAAACGTAATGATTCTTCATTGCCCCGTGCAAAAGGGTTAAAAAAGCCTAAACGTTCAATATAACGACCATCACGGCTATTTCTGCTGTCTGTGACAACAACGTGATAAAACGGACGATTTTTAGAACCACCTCTAGCAAGACGAATAGTTACCATGTAAATACCTTAAAAAACATTCAATCAAAATTCAATCCGCCTATTTTACGCGAATTTATTAATATGTGAAGAGTAAATTTAAAAAACTTTGCGATTTAATAAATTTAGTTAAAAAACTACATCCTCATTCCACGCATATTTCCTTTAATTCCTCTCATCATATTTGTCATATTGCCTTTAGAAAACTTTTTCATCATCTTTTGCATCATTTTATGTTGCTTAAGAATTCTATTAACATCTTGCAGCTACTGTCCAGACCCTGCGGCAATACGTTTTTTTCGGTTACCTTTAATTAAATCTGGAAATCTGCGTTCTTGCAAAGTCATTGAGTTTATAACTGCAATTTGACGAGCTAGCATTTTATCATCAACTTTCTCTTTAACACCTTGGGGAACATTTCCCATACCAGGAAGTTTGTCCATCATTGCTCCAATTCCTCCCATATTTTGCATTTGCAATAACTGATCTTTAAAATCATCTAAGTTAAAGCTTTTTCCTTTGCTAATTTTTCTAGCTAACTTTTCTGCTTTTTTCTTATCCGCTTTTTGCTCAATCTCATCAATAAGAGTAAGCATATCTCCCATCCCTAAAATACGGGAGGCAACGCGATCAGGGTGAAATGGCTCTAAAGCATCCGCTTTTTCACCGGTACCCATAAATTTAATGGGTTTACCTGTAATATGTCTGATAGATAAAGCTGCACCACCACGTGCATCACCGTCAGTCTTGGTTAAAATAATACCGGTTAAAGGTAGTGCTTCATCGAAAGCCTTGGCAGTATTTGCAGCATCTTGGCCTGTCATACTGTCAACCACAAATAATGTTTCAACAGGGTTAATGGCTGCATGGAGTTCTTTAATTTCCCCCATCATTTCATCATCAACATGCAAGCGACCTGCTGTATCGACAATAACGACATCAAGAAATTGTTTTTTAGCCGCATCAATAGCATTTTTAGCAATATCGACTGGCTTTTGTGAGCTATCACTTTCAAAGAAAATTAACTCAAGATCTTCAGCCAGTGTTTGTAACTGCTTAATCGCTGCGGGGCGATAAACATCGGCACTTACTACCCCGACTTTTTTCTTTTTTGTCAGTTTTAACCATCGTCCTAATTTGGCAGCAGTCGTTGTTTTACCTGCGCCTTGTAGGCCAGCCATCATTATAATAGCAGGTGGGTTTGCATTGAGATTCAGCTCTTCATTAGCGTCACCCATAACAGCAACTAACTCAGCCTGGACCAGTTTCGTTAAGGCTTGTCCAGGGTTCAAGCTACTCTGAACCTGCTTACCTAAAGCACCTTGTTTTACTTTTTCAATAAAATCAGTTACCACAGGCAGGGCAACATCAGCCTCAAGCAAAGCCATACGCACTTCACGCAGAGTATCTTTAATATTGCTTTCGGTAAGCTTACCTTGGCCTTTTAAATTTTTAAGCGTACTACCTAAACGGTCGGTTAAATTATCAAACATATTTGCATTGTGTGTTGTGTTACTTTAAATAAGACATTTGCCCTATGCGAAATTAGCCCAGTATATTACCATAGGAATAGATAATATACTCATTGTGGATTTGGGGATTTAATAATCAGCACTGAATTCAGGCCTTTTAAAGACGCTAAAACATTTAAGATTATACCTTATGACTCCTATAGTACTTGGCATTTCCAGCATTTTTTTATATATTTTGAGTACCTCTTTGGTTATAAAAGACAGCTTAAATAACACCTCTAAAAAGTTGTCTATAGTGCCTGCATGGTTAGCGGTTTTTCTGCATTTTGACTATACGGCTAGTCTTTTTATTCAGCAACAGGCTTTTAATTTTAACCTATCAAGCACGGCCTCAATTATATCTGCGCTTGTTGCATTATTACTGCTTTTGGCAACGCTTAATAATCCGGTTGAAAAATTAGGTTTAGCTATATTTCCAGTGGCCAGCATCACTCTTCTAATAGCATTGTTTTTTCCTGATCAAGAGTATGATTTACAAATAAATAGCTGGCAAATGAGCGTGCATATACTTAGCTCAATTATTGCCTTTAGCCTGTTAAATATAGCTGCCTTACAAGCTATTTTTCTTGCCATTCAAGAACAGCAGTTACGGACACACCCACCTAAACGGTTTATTCAAACTTTGCCACCCTTGCAAACTATGGAGTCATTATTGTTTCAAATGATTGCCATAGGCCTGCTCTTTTTAACCGTTTCATTAATTAGCGGTTTTGTTTTTATAGAAGATTTATTTGTGCAGCACCTGGTTCATAAAACAGTACTCTCAATTATTGCCTGGTTTACTTTTTCTGCATTATTACTAGGTAGGATTAAATATGGCTGGAGAGGTCAAACTGCCGTTAAATGGACCTTGGCTGGATTTAGCTTATTATTGCTGGCTTATTTTGGCAGTAAATTTGTTCTTGAAGTTATTTTAAACAGAACTTAAGCTGAATTAAATGGACTTACTCAATATGAAACTTGCTGATAAAAATCTTATTGCTGACGATGTTCGAATGAGGGGGTTTAGACAACGCGCAACGACTGATGAAGTCTTAGCTTGGCTAAACCAGCAATCAATTGAATTAACTGAACAATCAATCCCCATTCAGCAGGCTGCTAATAGAGTGCTTAGCCATAATATTGTTAGTGAAATTAATATCCCCAGATTTTCACGGTCAATGATGGATGGCTATGCCATTATTGCTACCGATGCTCAAGGTGCTTCTTCATATAACCCATTACAATTCCAGGTCATAGGAAAATCTATGCCAGGTAAAGGGACTAAAACTAAAGTAAGTTCAGGTTGCGCCATCAGGATTATGACGGGTGCTCCTATTCCAGAAGGGGCTAATGCGGTTATACCGGCTGAAAATGTTGAAATAATGGATAACGCATCTATTTTGATTATGGAAAGTGTTGCAGAGGGCAGAAACATTGGCCGTGCCGGTGAAGATATTAGCGCAGGTTCAATCATTTTAGAGCAAGGCCGCAAGCTTCGTCCGCAAGATATTGCTTTACTTGCTTCCATTGGTAAGAAAGAAGTAAAAGTTAGCCGTCAGCCTCGTATTAATATTGTAGTGACAGGCAATGAAATATTAGCAGTTGGCACTAAGCCCTCGGGGTTTCAAATCACTAATTCTAATGGCCCAATGCTTGAAGCTCTTAGCAATAGAGATGGTGCAATTATTACTTCTTCATGCGCTATTGCAGATGACCCAGAGGCTATTGAAAAAGCCATGCTTGCTGATTATGATATTTTATTAATTACCGGTGGCACCAGTGTCGGTGAAGAAGACTTTGTTCCTTTATTATTAGCTAAATTAGGTGAGCTCACTTTCCACGGTATTACCATGCGTCCTAGTCGCTCAACAGGAATGGGGACTATTGCTAAGAAATATATTTTTTTACTGTCAGGCAACCCTGTTGCTTGCTTATGTGCTTATGATTTTTTTGCGGGGCGATTTATTCGACAGCTTACAGGACATAAATCAAACTGGCCTTATCATACTATCTACAAGAAATTGAAATATAAATTATCTTCTATGTTGGGTCGAACCGATTACGCCCGAATCCGCATATCTGCCGATGATATGGTCGAACCTATTGCAATTAGTGGGGCTGCTATTATTAGCTCAACTACTCAGGCAGATGGTTTTGTTATAGTGCCTGCTAATAAAGAAGGTTATGCGGCCAATACTGAAGTTGAAGTTTTTCTTTATGACTAATCAGCTTATCCAATATCAATTGAATCTTCTTGGCATTTCTACTTAAATAATGGCTCAACAAAAACAATTTCTCGATGTAATTAGCCCTGATTTGGCAAAATTTCGCTTTGAATCGGCAATAATTCTTAATCCAACAGAAGAAGTTATTAATTTAAATCAAGCACTAGGCCGTACCTTAGCCAGAGATATAAAGGCTAAAGTTAATGTCCCTTCGTTTGACCGTTCCAACCTGGATGGCTTTGCGGTTAAAGCCATAGATACAATTGGTGCCGAAGAGCACAGCCCTGTTCAGCTACAATTAATTAGTGAATCAATATCCGCAGGAGCTACACCTGACAATGAAATAATATCTGGATTTGCGATCTCAATAGCAACGGGAGGTATGTTGCCGAGAGGGGCGGATGCTGTTGTGATGGTTGAGAATACCGATATTCGTGATAAGCAACTGCTTATATCAAAAGCGGTTAGCCCTGGCTCAGGCATTGCATTTACCGGTACAGATGTATCCAGTGGGCAGATTATTCTCTATCAAGGTGACTTACTCACTAGCAGAGAAACTGGCATATTAGCGGCAATCGGTGAAACCAAAATTGCTGTCTGGAAGCGGCCTAAAGTAGCGATTATTTCCACAGGTAATGAAATTATAGCCCCTGGTCAAACCATGGTTCCAGGAAAAGTATTTGATTCTAATGCTCGCATTATTGCGGATGCCGTCAGAGAGATAGGTGGAGAACCTATCGAATTAGGCATTGCTGCTGATAACCTAGAACAATTAAAGCAAAAGCTAACACAAGCATTATTAGTTGCTGATATGATTATATTATCTGGCGGCACTAGCAAAGGCGAGGGTGATTTATCTTACCAAGTTGTTTACCAACTGGATGACCCTGGCGTTATTGTTCATGGTGTAGCCTTAAAACCGGGTAAACCCATTTGTCTAGCAGCAAGCCAAGGCAAGCCCGTTATTGTTTTACCGGGCTTTCCCACCTCGGCAATTTTTACTTTCCATGAATTTATTGCACCTGTTATTCGTCAATTAGCTGGCCTAGCTCCCACCAGTCGTAGCAAAGTAACGGCTGAGCTTTCAGTCCGCGTTAACTCAGAAATTGGCCGAGCAGAATTCCTTCTTGTTCGTTTACTAGAAAATACTCCAAAAACAACGGGTAATAAACCTGCAAAGTTAGCCGTCTTCCCAATTGGCAAAGGCTCTGGTAGCGTTACTACCTTTAGTCATGCGGATGGCTTTGTACGTATTGGCCAGCATGTTGAATTGATAGAATCAGGCACTGAAGTGGAAGTACAACTTATTAGCCCTGATACCAAAACAGCTGAGCTGGTCATTATTGGCAGTCATTGTATGGGGCTTGATTTAATGATGAGCTTATTAAAAAGAAAAGGCATTCAAGTTCGTTTTATGTCAGTAGGGTCTTCGGCAGGTCTTAATGCGGTAAAAAGAGGTCAATGTGATATTGCGGGTCTGCATATTTTCAACCCTTTAACTAACAGCTACAACCTGCACTGCATTACTGAGGGATTAAGCTTAATTAAAGGCTACCGTAGAAAACAGGGTCTTATTTTTAGAAAAAATGACCCTCGTTTTTTCGGGGATAATATCAAAAAAGTTGTCAAACAAATTAAAAATGAACCCTCTTGTCTTATGATTAATCGCAATTTGGGTAGCGGTACTAGAGTATTAATTGATCAGTTACTTGATGGAAGCAAACCCAATGGCTACCTTGTCCAAACTAGCAATCATCGTGCTGTTTTTGCCGCTATCCAACAAAAAAGAGCTGATTGGGGGGTAGCTATTCAATCCTTAACAGAAGAAAATACTGGTTTTCTAGCTATTCAGGATGAACATTATGATTTTATGGTTTCAAAATCTAAACTACAGAAAAGATCCGTACAAGTTTTTATTGAGCTACTTAAAGATAAAACAGTGCAAGCTTCACTAGCTGAACTTGGGCTAAAAATGGATAAGGATAGTGGTACTCTGCTGTAAAAGATCTTCTGAGAAAAAACTCCATTCTTAAATTAAATATATAATACTTTGAAAAAACTCAGCATAATCAGCGGCTTTATTTTTTTATACTCCCTCATTTAGTGAGCGCAACAGAAGTAGTCGTGCTCTATGCAGCGGCCAGTACCAGTAATGCACTCAATGAAATTATTACTCAATTTAATCACACAACACCCAACATAAAAGTAAAGGTATCCTTTGCTTCCTCTTCTACTTTAGCCAAACAAATAGAAGCGGGAGCACCTGCCGGTATTTATATATCCGCTAATCCAAGCTGGATGGACTATCTACAAAAACGCCATTTAATTGTTAATGGATCACGTAAAAACTTACTAAAAAATCAAATAGTTCTTGTTGTACACAAAGGGAAACAGATGGTAGTTAAAATGAATAGCCACTTTGATTTTGCAAGACAATTAACGGGCAAGCTATGCCTTGGTGATACCGCACACGTTCCCGCTGGCATTTATGCTAAACAAGCTCTCGTTTCGCTAGACTGGTGGAGCCAGGTAAAATCCAGGGTAGTGGGTAGTTCAGATGCACGCGCATCACTTGCCTTGATAGAAAGGGGGGAATGTGTCGCTGGTATTGTTTATACAACAGATGCAAATGCCTCCAATAAAATAAAATTAATAGCCAAATTCCCGAATAACACACATAACCCTATCGTTTATCCTGTTGCATTAATAGCCCCAGCTAACCATGCCGCCAATATCTTTTTACAATATCTAAGTAGCTCACCAGCAACAAAAATTTTTAATCAATATGGCTTTAGCACAAAACAATAAGGCACTTTAATGTTTGAACTTTCCCCTGAAGAATATATAGCGATGATGCTCTCTTTAAAAATTAGCCTATGGAGTGTTGGGATTACTTTAATTCCAGGGGTTTATATAGGCTGGTTACTTGCCAGGTATGACTTTATAGGTAAATCATTAGTCGATGGTATTTTACACCTCCCTTTGGTTTTACCTCCTGTCGTTACCGGCTATATACTTTTACTTGCTTTAGGACGGCAAGGCTTGGTCGGAAAATGGTTATATCAGCAATTTGATATTACCTTAGCTTTTAACTGGAAAGGGGCTGTATTAGCCACCGCATTAATGAGCTTTCCGTTAATGGTTCGCTCCATTCGACTCTCTATTTCAGCTATTGATATACAATTAGAACAGGCTGCCCGAAGCTTAGGGGCTAGTTCGATTAACTGTTTTTTTAGTATTACTTTACCCTTGGCTATTCCAGGTATTATCACCGGATCAATCCTTGCTTTTGCTCGGAGCTTAGGTGAATTTGGTGCAACCATTACTTTTGTAGGCAATATAGAAGGTGAAACACGCACGCTACCTTTAGCGATATATAGTTATATTCAAATGCCTGGTGGAGAGGGATCAGCCCAAAGACTGCTTATAATATCTGTTATTATTGCTCTAGCGGCTTTATTATTCAGTGGTTTTATTGAACAAAGAATAGCCCCTTGGTTAAGAGGTAAATAATGTTATCTGTTGACTTACAGCTTCAACAAGGCTCCTTTACACTTAATAGTAAATTCTCACTAGAAAATTCTGTCACCGGTTTGTTTGGCTTATCCGGCTCTGGTAAAAGCACTTTATTAAGTTTAATTGCAGGCTTAAAACAACCTGATAATGGCTGGATTAGACTCAATGGAAAATACTTATATTGTCAGTCAAAAAATATTAAGCTTCCAGCTAATAAACGAAAAGTTGGTGTGGTATTTCAGGATAACCAACTGTTCCCACACTTAACGGTCATGCAGAATTTGGCTTACGGCTACAACCGAACGGATAATAGCCGGCGCCGCTTTGAAGCAGCAGAAATTATTGACTTATTAGAAATCTCTCATCTATTGGCTAAACGTCCGAGCCAATTATCAGGTGGAGAAAAACAGCGTATTGCTTTAGGTCGGGCGCTGTTAGCCTCACCACAACTACTCTTATTAGATGAACCCCTTGCCTCTTTGGATAAGGGGTTAAAAGAACAAATATTACCTTTTTTAAAAAGAGTGAAAGATGAGCTAAAATTACCGATGGTTTATGTTAGTCACTCCATAGAAGAAATACTGCATTTAACAGATCACCTGCTTGTTATCAATAAAGGAGAAATATTAGGTTGTGGGCTTTTTTACGATGTAATTAAAGCGAAAAACGTTCAAGATATTGTGGGTGCGATGGGGTTAGAAAATACCATTACAGCCAATATTATTAACAATGATACAAAATTAGGCTACAGTATTGCTGAAATTAAAGGCCATACTTTATTTCTCCCTCTAGCAAATAAACTATCTAAAGGTGATAGCTGTTATATTTCCATTCGGTCGAATGAAATTGCTATTGCTAAGCATCATATTGCGCATATATCTATTCAAAATCAAATAAAAGGAACAATCATTAGTTATACAAAACAAACGAGTGGCATATCACTTAATATTGATATTGGTACCACTCTAATAGTAGATATTACCTCTAAAGCTTTTTCTGAATTAGAGTTGAAACAAGGTAGCGAGGTATATTGTTTAATTAAAGCTCAATCTTTTTCTTTTTTAGGCAAGGCTGGATAAGCTGATTTGATTTGTTGTTAGTTGCCTCCTAGTTAGAACAAATTATAAATGTTTAATCAAAAGTGTTGAGTCATTTAATTTAACACATTCAAATAGAATATCATCAATTGAACCTTCAATATGGTGTGTGTAATGTACACCGTATTCGGTATCAGAATGTAGGTGTTTTAATGTGCCGTGAACAGTAAAAGGTGTGCCTGATTCTGGCGAGGTAATAGTGATTTTTAAGGAATCGTCAATGTTTTTCCCCAAGGGGGCGCTGAGTTTTAACCGAATGCCAGTTAAACTAATATCTAATATTTCACCATCTATCGATACTTCTGGTTTTGATGGATCGATAGAATGAATACCCGCTTGTATATTTTTGGGCTGTACCCTCTGGTGGTTTCGTCTTTCTGGTTTCATGGCGCTGAAAAAATTATCCTTAATAGGCTTTGAGTATAACAGAGAAAAAATAAATTTTATAGAGAAAATGGATTATCTAACCTTATGATTTATAATGTAATTAACCGCTTACAATGAGGTTTTATATGCAAAAGGTTTTGCTAAAGGTTCACCTATAAAAATACCTTGTCCTGGCCATGCAACACTTTTCCAGTAGGCTTCAATTAAACTATTTCCTCGCAGGTAAAAATACATCATTACAGTAGGGTTGGGGAATTTTTGTACAAAATTACAGGGCTCTATAACGGCACCATAACTTCCCGTTGCTCCTGCTTTTATCCATTCAATAATACTCATTTGTTTACTCCCAGATAATACACCGCCGGTTGAAGTGAGGTGGTCTGCAACTGCTCCGGGTAGAAAATGATTGGAGTGGATATTTTTAACGTGTGTTTTGCCGGTAAAATAAAGGCTCTTTTGAAAAATGAGTGGGTAAATTATAATCTACTGAACCTATAAGCTACCCTCACCATTTTTTTATGATAACAGAATTATTTCAACAAGCTCTCCATATTAATGCCCCATGGTTCATCAAATCGGTTGAT
>JAJRUF010000264.1 GCA_024277935.1 Gammaproteobacteria bacterium | reverse complement strand
ACTTAGATCTCAACTAAAAACAAACCCAGAAGACTGGCTATCAGCAAGTCAATTGGCTCAGTATTATATTGATTTATCAAAAGCTTATTCTGATCCTCGCTATATGGGTTATGCACAAGCAATATTAAATCCTTGGTGGCAAGTCCCCAAACCTCGGGGTGAGGCGTTGATTTTACGTGCGATTATTCGTCAAAATTCACATGACTTTACAAGAGCAATTGCAGATTTAGATCAACTTCTCAGTGTGCAACCCGGGCATATTCAGGCGAATTTAATTAAGGCGACTATTGCGACAGTACAAGGGGATTATCAGATAGCAATACAACATTGTCAGCAGTTAATGCGGCGAGCATCCATGATTTTATCATTGGCCTGTCAAAGTGGCCCGGCAAGTTTGAGCGGACAGGCAGAAATCAGTTACCAGTTATTACATCAAGTGTTGTCAGTTGCTACTGATATACCTGAAAAAGAGAAGATTTGGGCATGGACCCTATTGGCTGAAATTGCCTGGCGACAGGGTAACTATAATTCAGCAGATCAGCATTTTAAAACAGCAATGCAGATTGATGCTTCCGATAACTATTTACTAAAAGTTTATGCTGATTTTTTATTGCAACAGCAGCGCCCTTTTGATGTGATCAAGTTGATTGATAGTGAGACCAAAATTGATTCATTATTACTGCGTTTAATATTGGCCAAAAAAATGACTCATTCAGGGCAATTGACTAAGTACATCGATTTACTCTCTGAGCGTTTCAGTGCAAATCGAAAGCGAGGGTCATCATTACATCAAGGTGATGAAGCAAGGTTTATGCTGTATTTATTAAATCAACCTCATGCTGCTCTGCAATTAGCTAAACAAAACTGGCAGTTGCAACGAGAGCCTACGGATACCTATATTCTGCTACAGTCTGCAAAAATGTCAAATGATAGGGAGACAATTCGAGACATTGAACATTGGTTGTCAGAAAAAGGTACAGAAGACGTGTTGATAACACAAATATTGATGACACCAGTAGGGAAAGGGCTATGAAATTAAATATAATACTTTTTATCCTATTTGTAGCATCCCCCCCCGCTTGGTGTCATAAGTCCAGTGATAGCTTTTTAAATTTGACAGTGACTGGCAAGCACATTGTGGGGCGTTGGGATATCGCTTTAAGAGATTTGGAATATGCTTTGTCTTTAGATATTGATGGCGATGGTGCTATTACCTGGTTCGAACTTAGAACGCGATATGAAGAAATAAAGAATTATGCATTTACCAATCTACGGGTTAATAGCGGTAGCACTAAATGCATTCGACAATCAGGTCAATTACAAGTTGACCATCATACGGATGGTAATTATGCTGTATTAAATTTTAATTTGGACTGCTCTGAGACTGTCTTTGAGCTTGGTATTGATTATCAACTTTTATTCGACTTGGATCCAACGCATCGTGGCCTAGTAACGATAAACCAAGATGAAAGGAATGAGTTTTTAGTATTTAGCCCCGAAAATCACTATCAGATTATTGATTTCAGTCGAACAAATCGTTGGCAAACATTCTACCCGTTTATCGAGGAAGGAATATGGCATATCCTGATAGGTTATGATCATATTCTATTTTTACTCTGTCTATTATTTCCCTCGGTTGTTAGAAAAACAGCTACTGGATGGCAAGCGAATGAGCATTTTAGCTCGACCTTTTGGCAAGTTGGTAAAATCGTTACCGCTTTTACGCTAGCTCATTCAATTACTCTAGTACTGGCTGTTTTACAGTGGGTTAGTTTACCGTCACGATTAATTGAGTCTGCTATTGCATTTTCAGTCATACTGGTGGCGGTGAACAATCTATATCCATTTTTTAGCAAACGGGCCTGGCTGGTGGCGTTCGCCTTTGGATTGATTCATGGTTTCGGCTTTGCTAATGTACTGACTGATCTTGAATTAGCGATAGGAAGTTTAGGTATTTCTCTATTAGGATTTAATCTTGGCGTAGAGATCGGACAATTAGCAATAGTTTTAATATTTTTACCCGTTGCTTTTTTGTTAAGGCATTATTGGTTTTATCAGCGTATTGTTTTATTTGCTGGGTCCCAGGCTATTTTGGTTTTGGCTTTGGTCTGGTTTCTGCAAAGAGCTTTTGACCTTAACATGATAAGTTCTTAGAAATTTGCAAGAACGTTGCGAACTGCAGTCAATTTTGATTGGTTGTAATTCAGAAACTGAGAGTTTACCAGAATTATGAATGACTAATTTTTCTAGGTTTAAGCGTAGTGGTAAGGAATACAGTGGATATTGAACAAGTTTTTTGGAGTATGGATGGTAAACATTGTGTTTCTATTATTTTCAGATATTGTTGAGATGATTGGAAAAACTTATTTCTTCAGCAGTTATAATAACTTTGATATGATTTTAGCAGCAGGTAATCCCTTTTGACTGTTACTAATCTCAATGTTTGTCTGGCAGAAATTGTAGAACAAAATGAAGTAGCTTTAAGTCAATTTTATGACCAGACGATAAATAATGTCTATGGCTTAGCGCTTCGTATTACTGGCAAAGTAGAGGATGCGGAGGAAGTTGTTTCTGATGTGTATATGCAGGTATGGGAACAGGCAAACCGTTTCCAGGCTGAAAAAGGTTCTGTTATGAGCTGGTTATTAACGATTTGCCGGAGCAGGGCAATCGATCGTTTACGAAAACGACAGCATTATAGTTCTGATATTTCTGATACAGAATGCACTGAATTGCTCGGATTAATTGTTAGTCCAGAACAACTTTTAGCTGATACCCAACAATATTCGACCATTAATCACGCATTGCAAAAATTAACATCACTTCAACGACAACTTTTAACGCTGGCTTTTTTTCGAGGCATGACTTATCAGGAAATTGCCAATTTTATCAACATGCCACTAGGCACAGTCAAAAGTCATATTCGTCGCAGTTTAATTGAGCTCAAAGCTGAGCCGTCCCTACAATATTGTTTTTCTTCTGAGTCGGAGGAACATCATGGCTAAGCAAGATAAACCTATTTTGCCTGAGGAAGTGGTAGGCGCTATTGCAGAATCAATAATACCAATTGCGCCCTCCTCATCAACAGCATCTGAACTGAAATCACGTGTGATGGCACGTATTCAGGGTAAGCGAGTGTTTGATTTGATGACTATTAGAGCTGAAGAAGGGGAATGGATAACTTTACTTCCTGGCATTGAAAAAAAATTACTAAGTAATTTTGAAGAAGGGAGGGCGCAGTCTTTTTTATTAAGGATGGCTCCAGGAAGTACTTTACCCTCACATGAACATTTCACGAATGAAGAAAATATAATGCTTGAAGGTGAAGCGATGGTTGGTGATATCCAATTTTCATTGGGTGATTATCAATATGCCCCAAAAGGTTCATCACATGATCTGGTATCAACACGAAATGGATGCTTGGTTTTCGTTAGGACTTTGTAGCTAGACTGATGACTCTCATGTTCCTACTACATAGGGATGTGATTTTTTCATTTTCATTTTTCTAGGTTTAACCATTTAAAAGCTAAAACGGTGCTCAGAGGGTAGTACAAAGATATCGTTTGGTTTTTATAAGACTTTTTGGAAAATTAGTTTCCTCAAAGTGTCGTTTCTGTATTTTCAGTGAGAATGCCTTTCGCACCCTTAAGATGACTGGATGTTTTGGCTATTAAATAACCCCATATAAAGCAGGATAAGCGGATAAGGT
>JAJRUF010000031.1 GCA_024277935.1 Gammaproteobacteria bacterium | reverse complement strand
GCATTATCCGCTGATAATACATCGGAAGGAGCTAAGTTTACCATTGTACTTAATAAAGTCATCAAGCGAGGAAACCAAAGCCATGCTCTCCATACTTAAAAAACATAGTATTCTCTATGTCGAGGATGAACCTGAAATACATGCAAATATTGCAGAGTACTTGGGCAACTTCTTTTCCGATATTTACCTTGCCAGCAATGGCGAAGAAGCACTGGAACAATATAATAAATACCATCCTGATGTTTTATTACTGGATATCAATTTACCTAAAATTGATGGCTTAAGCGTGGCCAAGCAAATTCGTAAAAATGACAGTGCAGTTAAAATCATCATGCTGACAGCCTTTACTGAAAAGGAGAAATTGTTAAAAGCGACAGAGCTTAAACTCACAAAATACCTTATTAAGCCGGTACCACCCAAAGAGTTTAAAGAAACCTTAGAAACACTTGCCTATGACCTTAGTCGCAACCCTTCACGCTTTATTAATTTAAGTGATTTTTATGTTTGGGACAGGGATCAAGAGCTATTAAGTATAAACGGTGAAAACATACAATTAGCAGAAAAAGAGCATCGACTAATGAAGCTTTTTATTCAATTTAGAAGTAAATCCATCTCTTATGAAAAAATTATGACAACAGTATGGGATGATGCTTTTGAGCGTGAAATATCATTAGATTCGGTTAAAAATCAAGTCAGTCAACTGCGTAAAAAACTACCTGAAGGCTGTGTTTCGAGTGTTTATGGAGAGGGCTATATGCTTAAATAGCTGCAAAAACGCACTTTCTTTATAAAAAAATACTCATAATAAAAAACCACAAATAACTTTATTTATCATGTGTTTGTATTAGGTTTCATTCTTTATCCCATAATTTCCAATCCAATTATTTTTGTGATATTTGTCACAAAACTCCCCATCCTTCACGGTTCATTACACTCTTTTGCAATACTTTGCTCACAGGTTTGAGTTATAGCGCAGATTCAATAGAGAAATAAGCAAATATTTATCGTATTTGTTTTTTCTAAACAAATCATTAGTAAAAGGAGAATGTAATGATGATTGGTAACAAACGATTAGGCACCATGAAAACGAAAACACAATATTTTTTAGCACTTACCTTTATCACATTGTTGAGTGGCTGCGGAAGTGCCTCCGTAAAAACGGATACAACGCATGGCTCAGTGGTCAAGCAAAAAACGGATAGGGCTACTAACAGAGCCACAAACCGAGTTGAAAATCGAGTCGATCGTAAAACAGACCGTGCAGTTGATCGGGCAGTTGATAGGGTCTTTAAAAAAATATTTTAAGAGGCTTGTGATTACAGTTTAGTAATTAAAAGCAGTTCTGCTAAGCGGAGTCGAAGGAAAGCACACCCCCCCCCCCACTTTTTGCCACTTTTGTGCAAGAAGAACAACATTAAAGGAATATGAATAATGAATAATCAAACTAAAATTATATTAGGGTTAACCTTATCAATTAGCTTGTCCGCCTGTGGCGGAGGTTCTAGCCTTGTAGATAGCGCAGTGAATCAAGCAGTTAATGGTGCTGTTTCTAATGCCGTTGATGACGCAGTTTCTGATGCGGTGGATAATTCAGTGGACAATGCCGGTGATCAAAATAATAGTAATACAAATGATGGTACTGACAATACAGATAATACCAACACCAATACAAACACTGGAAATAATACCAATGCAGGAATGGGGGCAGGTTCAGGAGGCTGTGTGACATTCCCAAGACCACAAGTAGGTCAGATCGTTAAACGAGAATTAAAAGGAGCAGGAGTTACTCAATCTATAGAGACCGAAATTATGGCGGTATCCTCGACATCCATTACCCAAAAAATAAAGGACGATCAGTTTCTTCTAGAATCTATAAATGTTGAAAACTATACGATAGCCAATAATTTTAGAGATATAACCAGTGAGTCAACAACGATTAGTAGTTTTACTTTTAATACCACTTATACACCTTTTCAGCGAGTAGCCGTTGATCAAGTTTGTGAAGGACAAACATGGACAACCGTCTATACCGAAAAAGAAAGCGGAGAACCAGCCGTAAGCGTTACTCAAACGTATACCATTGAAGCAGTTAACGTCTCAAAAACTTCGAAAGCGGGAACATTTAATACTTTTAGAGTGGGGTTGGTAGACACTAGACCTTCAATGAATTTAGTAGGAAAAACTTGGATTGACATTAGCTCTGGTTACGATGTTTTTAGTGAGTTTAGTGATACATCGGCAGGCTCTGATGGAACACTGGAGTTAATTGAGACAAACTTTTAATAAATGCAGCTCTGCTGAGCGGAGTCGAAGCACACCTCCCCCCTTTTCTGCCGTTTTGTGCGGTGGTTCTGTCAGTTTAAATCTGTAGAGAAGGGTAAAAAACCTTAAATAATCGAGAATAAATGATGAAAATAGTTAACAAATATAGATTAAATAAATCTATCAACAAGCTTCGAGTTACGGTATTTTTGAGCATTTTCAGTTTAAGTCCTGTCTATGCCCTATCGCCGCCTGCAACGCAATACTCAAGTTGTATTGTTGGTGTTACTGACACTGACATTAGATTACAAAGCCCAAGACCTGGGCTGGTTTCTACCGTCTTTCAGCATGATAGTGGTGTGCTTCCAGGCCTTCTAACTAACTTAGATCGTCGATGTATTTTTAATATACTGCCAAGCTCTGTCCATAGTGACAACAATTTTTTGAGTGCTGATTGTCCCACCACGACTACAGAAATTGATCAAACAACCAATTATATGGCTTTTATTAATGTGTCTACAAATGAATATTGCTTGTACCAATATGATTTGGATACCAATGGTTCTCTAAACCGCAGGAGAATAACGGCAGTTGCAGCAGCTACCACTCCACCTCCACCGAGTACACCCATTAATACGCAATCAGTTCCTATCTTTTCACCCTTAGGGATATTAGCCATGCTATCGGGCTTACTTTGGTTTGGAAGGCGTAACCGAGCAGTGAAGCAAAGGAATTCTTAAAGAATAAGCACACCTCCCCCCTTTTTGCCCGTTTTGTGCAACAAGTGTGAATACATCACAGAATAAAAAGGAGTAGTCCTTATACTGATTAATAACAGTAATCAGTTAAGGAGAACGAAATGAGCACACAAATTTTGAAAAAAATGGTAGTGAGTACAACTTCGAGCGAAGAATTGATTTATAAAAATACACTTTAATTCTAATAGGGAAAAAGTTATGCAAATACTGAATAAATTATGCTTACTTTCGTTTGTTATATTAGCCTTTACTGTTAATGCAGATAGTAATCCTAGTACCACAAAATCAAAAGGAGAGGCGGTAATTAAAGTAGCAGGTAAAACCTACACATTGTCTTTGAAAAAATGCTACAGCGCTACGCGAAGTGTTGAAGGTAAAAAAGCGACTGTTTTCATCATGGCTACCCATCAATCGAGAAGGAGCAAAGAGCCAGGGCCTAGATTCACGGTATTAGGGAGTGATTCAGGTGGTAAAACAAGGGCAACTTATACTTTGCGTGTTGATGGTGGCTTCTTAAAGGGCGGTATAGATTACTCAAGCGCCTTTCCTTATAAGAGCTTCAAGGATAATAAACTAGTTATTCAAGGCGAAGCTAAAAGCATCAAAAAAGCAAATAAAAAGGTAGTGAAATCAGTCGTGCCTATTGTGATAAATGTTAGCTGTTTATAGTGACTCAATCTAAATGAAATGGAGAATGCTGATGAAAAACATAACTAACTTAGTATTAACATTAATTGTATTAATTAATTTAACAGCCTGTGGCGACAATAAAAAAGCCATCATGATGGAAAGGGTTGAGGATCCTATGCAGGCTATGGCGAGTATTTTAGGAGCAGGGAATGCGGCTATGGCAAAAAATATGTTGGGTGACACATTTAAAGCCGTCACCTACAAACATTGTATTCAATATGTCAATGGAAGTCAGGAGGCATTTAATGAAATGGCAGAGGATATTACCAAAGAGGCGGCAAAAAATGATAAATACAATGATATAAAAAAAGTAACCTTTATTGATAAGTGCCCTCAGCCTGCGAATGGCGTATGTGACAAAGTGAATAATATTGACTACTTCTACGTTAATTCTACTAAGCTGTTAAATGAGCAGAAAGAAATCTGTGAATACTCTAATAAAAAATGGACCTCTTCTGATGCTGTAAATCCCAATACAAACGACAAGACAGATAGCAAATGAAACTTTCATACAACAAAGTTAACAATATTCTACAAGCTAAAAATTGGTTTATAGAAGGCTGGAATATGTTTAAAAAGAATCCCCTAACATGGGTTCTGATGGTACTCATTTTTAGTATTATCTTTATGGTGGGGGGCAATAGCTTAGTGGGTCGCTATGTAGTCGCGCTTATTATGCCTGTGCTAGCAGGCGGTATTTATATCGCAGCGGATAGGAGTAGTAATGGCGAATCCCCCAGCATTGAAAATTTATTTTCTGCATTAAAAAATCCACCGATTTTAAAACAATTACTAATCATTGGTGGTATTGGAATGGCGGTGGTCGCTTTAAATTCTTTTATCCAACCCTCAATGGGACAAGTTACAGAAACAGGGCGAAGCTTGAGCCTAAATGTCGGACAGCACATGGGGAATACCAGTTTTAGCGGCTTTCTTGGCTTGCTCATTTCATGGGCTTGGTCATTTGCCTTAATATTTGGTGTGCCTTTGGTTGCCTTAAACAATGTAGATGCAATACCCGCGCTGAAGAGTAGTTTAAATGCCGCATTATCCAATTTTATGCCACTTGTCGTGTTCTATATTTTTTCAGTGATTTTATTATTTATAGCCATTATTCCTTTTGGTTTAGGTCTTTTGGTATTGGTTCCTGTGCTGTTTCTGGCATCTTACAACGCATATAAAACAATTTATTTAAAGTAGTAACCTATTAGGAGCACCCCATGACAACGGAAAAATTAGAAATTAAGGTTACTGAAGCCGATTATAAAAAAGGGAAAAAACAATTCAGAATGATTGGTATAGGCATCGTGGTTATTGGTTTGTTAATTGCTGCTTATACCTTTAATGGCATACTTGGCTCATTAAAAACAATCGGCAAAGTGGTCAGTGTAGAAAGAAGCTACAGCACCTCTGGTAGTAGTTCAAGTAGAAATAAAAATGTTAGTTACACCCCCACTTTTTCTTTTGTAGATAGTGATGGTAAAACACATCAAGCACCCACGAGTCACTCGACTAGCTCCTATAACTACCCGATTGGTGAAGAGGTTAAAATCTATTACGATCCTAAAGACTTGTCATCAATTCGTATTAATAACTTCTTAGCACTATGGAAGCTCCCTATGATTTTTTGGGCGGTAGGTGGTTTTTTAGTTTGGTTAACAACAAAAATGAATACCTCGGTCGAAAGTAGCCGAATTGAGAAAAAGAGTATGCCAGCACAAGCAGTATTAACTGAAACAAATGAGATTGGTCAATCAGAAGATAAGTCAGACTGGAGTAAAAAACTAGCAGATAAGCTTATTATGCTAACAGAAGAATCTGGGCCTGCAAAAAGTGACATTGAATTACCGAAAGGATTTAAAGTTGATTTTCAAAAGGACTATATGCACATCATCAGGCAATGGCTTGATTATCGAATTATCGGTGTTTTGCTCAGTGCTATTTTATTCAATGCAATATGGATATCTCAAGATTTTTGGTCATTAATAATGAGTGATAGGGATTGGTTACTCAGATTGTTTTCATTAACTTTTATTGTCATTGGTATTGGTACTGCTTATTTTTCTTTGGCGCTTTTATTGAATAAAACACATATTTATACGAGTAAAAAGGCGTTAGAAATAAAACAAAGACCGCTACCTTGGATTGGGAATATGCGACTGGATGTCGCAAATATTAAACAGTTATTTTCTAAAAGGAAAATTAAGAGAAGTTCAAATAGGAGTACATCAGTCAGTTATGAAGTGCATGTCATAACAACAGATAACAAAGAGATAAAATTAGTCAGTGGCTTAGCTAAAAAAGAACAGGCATGGTTTATAGAAAATGAAATAGAAAAATATTTGGGAATTGAAGATGCATCCGTTCGTGGAGAAGTTGAATAATGAAAAAAAAAGCGACAATTGATAGAGCCATCCCGAAAGGTTATGAAATAAACCAATATGACGAGTATATACACATAACGCATAAATGGTTCGGGAGTAAGACTTTGATAGCACTTATCACCGTCATTTCTTTAGCATTTCCCTTAGCCCTTTTTCTAGGCGGATCAGATGCAATAAAAATAAAGTCTGAGCTTATGATTTTAGCAATCAAAATATTATTATCAGCAACTTTACTGGCTTCAATTTACTATGCCATTGCAACATTCGTGAATAAAACGCATATTTTTGTAAGCAAAAAGGCGATTGAGATAAAACAGCAACCACTACCTTGGTTTGGTAATAAAAGAATAGAAACTAAGCAGATAAAACAACTTTTCACCAAGGCGTCTCAAGATACCAGTAGTTCATCAGGTGCAAAGAGTTACTATGTAAATATTCTCACTCATGAACATCAGGAAGTTTATCTGTTAAGTGGTTTTAATAACCGTGATGCAGCGCTGTATATTGAACAAGAGATTGAGAAGTATTTGGGAATTGAAAATGTGAAAGTTGATGGTGAAGTTTAACTGCTTAAAAGGAGAAAAAAATGATCGATTATACAAAGACACTCAAAATTATTAAAGATGGTTTACTGGATTCAGACACCACTTGGAAATCTTATCTAGCTGAGAATAAAAGCTGGAAAGAGACTTTTATCGAGCTAACGGCGCCGATGATTATAGTCTCGGTGATACTCTCCGCTATTCTTACTTGGGTATTTAGTGGGTTTTCAATGTTTGGCTCGCAAGGTGGAGTTGGCTTTACATTAATGAGGCTGATTGCTGCAGTGGTGGGTATCTTCATTGCTTCATTCATTTTTAGTTATTTAGCAGGTTACTTTAAAGGAAAAAATGATTTTAATAGGGGCTTCGCTGCTTTGTCTCTGGCTGCAATTCCCGCTTATATAGGCACCGTATTCAGTGGTTTGCCTTTTATTGGTTGGTTAATTAGTTTAGGACTTGGCATTCTTAGTTTGATTTTTTTGTACAAGATCCTTCCATCCTATTTAGGGGTTCCAGAGGAGAAACGTGTTGTGCATTTTATAGCCTCTCTTATCGCCTCTTTTGTTGTTATTTTTATAATAAACATGATCCTCGGGATGGGAGCTTATCAATCAGGTGCAATGAAAGGAATGAGTCAAACAAATTCTACTAGTGTTAGCTCTGGTTTATTCGGCGGTATGGAAAGACAAGCGAATATGGTAGAAAACGCTCAAAATGATAAATTTTCGCCTCCTTCTGATGGCAAAGTAACAGATAACCAGATCGCAACCTTAATTTTAAACTTAAAGAAAACAGCAGATTACCGAAAGTCTCAAGAAAACAAACTTAAAGATCTAGATGATCAGATGAAAGATAAGAAGGGTTTTAGCTTTTCGGATATTGGCAAACTAACTTCTGGTTTAAATTCTGTGATGAGTACCGCTAATGCTGAAATGGAAGTGATTAAATCAGGCGGTGGTAACTGGGCAGAGCATCAATGGGTTAAAGATCAATTGCGAATTGCGAATATTCAGAAAGACATAAATGATGGGGTTAAGCATAACTATGCGTTGTATCTAAAATATGCCGATCAGTTGGGTGGACTTTGATTATCGCTAATATCTATATAAAGAACTGTATTGAAATTAAAATGAAAAGGATGGTCAAATGAAAATTAATAATATTCATAAGCTAGGCTTACTGGTAACGACATTGTTTTTATTAATATCATGCGGTTCAGATGGTAAAGAAATTGATAAACCCATTAAGTCGACAGCAACCACTAGCAAAACGGTGGATAAAAATATTCAAGATATTCCGTTACAAGGAAAGATAATAGGTGATGTAAATGGGAAAGAATTTTCTTATTTTAATAAAAAAGAACGCCCCGGAAAAATAAGGAAAACAAACAGCGGTAAGCACTTAAATCTGACGTTTTCTACTTTACCTACATCAATTCTCACAATTAATGTGCGTGACTATAAGGGAGCTGATACTTATGTTAGTGGTGGAAATTTTAAGTTAATTAGCTTTAAAGATCCCAAGGCTATTTTTAAGAATAAAGATAATAGCAAACTTACAATAATTGAAGATGATGACAAGCATATAAAAGGGAGTATTTTGTTTGCGACTGTATCTGAAAATAATGAAAAAATAGTGATCAATGCTACATTTGATTTAACAAAAATTGTAATAGATCCTAATAATCAGGAGGCTTTGCTAAAAGAAATCAAAGACAACCCTAGTTCTACTGCAAGTCTAGGTGACCTTAATTCAGATAAAGACTTTATTTTAAAAGCTATTTCAATCAATCAAATGGCTTTAAATTATGCTGATAAATCTCTGAAAGGGGATAGAGACTTTCTTCTTAAAGCAATGCAACAGAACCCTAAAAGTTTATTGTTAATGTTTGCTGATAAAAAACTTAAGAATGATAAAGACTTTGCATTGAAAGCGGTCAAGATCAATCCTTTAGCTATAAATCTTTTAGATCCAAAACTAAAAAAAGATAAAGAGATTATCGCCGCGTCAAAGAGTCAGTAATAAACACCGCCGTTTATAATACAAATCATCGAAAGACGTATTATTATGAATAAATTCATATATAGGAAACTTTATCCCATTGTATTTGTCACAAGCCTACTGTGCCAAGTAACTACTGCTGCTCCCTCAATTCCTGTTATCGTCGAGATAGAACCTAACAACACACCTAAACAAGCACTGGGTTTTTCTGCTCCTGCCATTCTTTCGGGTTCAATGAGTGGAGGAGATCAAGATGCTTATCTTTGGCAAATCTCTGATGCTGATGCACTCAAACTTTGGGATTTGACTTTACATGGTATTCCAGAAGCACTCACAGGTGTTTCAATCGTTAGGGTTAGATATGGTCAAGACCCAAATGATAAAGATGAATCAAAACCTGCGGTAATATTGGGGTTTGATAATTTACTTACTTTTGGAATACGTGATGGATCAAGACCCGTTTATAGACAAAATTTATTTTTCCCTGCGGGTGATTATGTTGTGGGATTTTTTCAAGCAGGGACGAAGAAAGGTTTTCAACCACCTAGCCCTAAATTGGGACTTGTACAACTAACCAGTCCTAAATCGGCACTTGACGAGATAGGCTCTACAAAAAACACTCAAAATTCCGAGCCACTCAATGCTTATCGTTTACAAATTAAAATGGGTCTTAAGACTTACGTCTCAAACTCAAAACCTCCTAGTACTAAAAAAACAGCGATTAAAATAACGGCAGGAAATACTTACAATTCCCATACTGCGATATTAAGTGGAGAGAGCTGGTATTCTATAAAGATTGACGAAAAAACTTCTCAATCACTTTGGTCAATCAAAGGTGAAGTCATGTTCGAGCATAAACTCACAATGAGTTTATATGATGAGAAAGGGGCTGAGATTGCTAAAGCAAAGTCTGATAAATATGGTCATTACACATTTCCAAATTTAGCACTAAATAAAGGTCAGTACTTGTTCAGTTAAAAGATAATAATAAAGAACCAGCAATTCGTAGTATTCGCATTATTGAAACAGGAGTAGTGACTAAAGGAAACGAACTTGAGCCAAATGATAAATGGGTTAGGGTGAATATAATCGACCTGAATGAGCCGCTAACGGCAAAAGTAGATAAAAAAGCAGAGTATGACTATTTTAAATTTCGGATAGCTGAAGAAAATCAGGAAGTCTTTAATTTAACGCTCGATTCTTCCAAGTTCTAAAAGGTGCTGTTGGTGAGTCGGGATATGCCAGAGACTGGTATCGTTTGCCGAACCTAAAAAAAGCACAAATCATCAAAATTAAGAGCATGACTAAGCCTCGTTTTAAGATTGTGACTCAGGATCGTACAATAATTTCAAAGTTAACG
>JAJRUF010000263.1 GCA_024277935.1 Gammaproteobacteria bacterium | reverse complement strand
GGAAAATTCATTTGAATTTTCCGGGCAATATGCATAGAGGGGAGATATTTACCTTCGATTGCTAATTTTAAAGGCGAATTACTCTCAGGATTTACTTCTGCCGCAATTTGATATTTTGTAAAAATAATAATGACCCAGGCGTTCTATCCTGGCTAGGGCCAACTATATCTTACCTATTTTAACAAGGCCACAATATTTTTCAGGTTAAGTTGCTGTGCCATATCCAGTACCTCACCCTCAGTGTTAAAACCATTGGTAGTAAAAGTGAACAGGGTGTCATCCAGTGGCACATTCAAGGTAAAGCTAACCGAGCCATTTTCATCGGTAGATTTTTCCAGCATACCTTTGTAGCCGCTCACCATCACTCTTTTTTGGCCGGTTTGGGAGGCCATCATCCCGGAGAGTAACTCATTGCCCAGAAACGAATTTACCATACTCATCATGGGCGAATCGTTGGCAAGCGTAATATCAATATTTTTATCATTGCCACCATAGGTGCGCCCTACCATTAGGCCGGCAAAACCGGTGCCACCAATGACCGAATCTTCTTGCTTGTTAACAGCCAGCCCGCCAAGGGTAGGGGGCATCAGGGCTAAAACTTTGTTGCCCATCAACACATTCAGGTCAATCAGGGCCTGCTGCAGATTCTGGCGGGCCTCCTGCGGATTGTCGGCAGCATAGGCTGTGCTAGCAGCATTTAGCGAGGCTTGGATATCCTGTGCCTGGCTGGTAAAACCATGCAATAGAATAGCGAAAATTATAAGTAATATCTTTTTCATAGCAATCAGGCTTTATTGTTCACCAAGTAGTGATTTGTATTTTTCAATGTCGAACAAATCGGCTATTGCCATTAGTTGGTCTTCTGTTTCACAAGGCTCACATTCGAGTACGAAGACCGAGGATTGTCCGAAAGGCACCATCATTTCATAACCGGTATAATCATCCACCTTAATAAACGCCTTGTTATTCTTATAACGGATGACCTTGCTGTCATCATCTCCACTGTAAATCTGGGCATCATAACTGGCTTGCATGCCGGCATAAGAATAGATGGCCGAATTATTGCCAACCGAAGCTTTTATATAACCATTTTCTTTAGGGTACTCGCGGCTAACAATCATCCCGGCAAACCCGGCTCCGGTACTAAATACTTCGTCCTGGGATTTATCGGCATCGGTGTTCATAACATTTTCCGGCATCGACTTCAGTATCTCGTAGCCCATCTCAAGTTCTATTCCCAAGATCGCTTGTTGTACATAAAAGCGGGCTTCAGCGTACGCATCGTTTTTTAAGGACTGATTGGCATTATTTATCTGCAGCCGAACATCGGGAGGCGTAAGTTTACGCTTTTTTGATTCACGATTCTCCTCTTTTGGTTTTTCGGTATTGTATTTAACTTCGGTTTGATTATTATCCGCAGGAGTATTAAGCTGGTTTTTAAAAGATTTAATTTTTTTTAAAATGACTTTCCCTTTTTTTACCACATCCTTTTCCTTTTCTTTTTGTGCCACAGCTGGTTCAAGGCAAATCAGTAAACCCAAAAGAATGATAGCAAAAGTCTTAAGTATAGGTTTCATAGTAAATTAATTTATCCATGAAATTCTCAAAAAAATCATACAAAAAAAATGATCTGCATCATAATACACCTTCTATTTAGTCAAAAACAGGTCATTTTCTAAGAAAACAATTAGCCAATCACCTAATTTTCAGGTTTGGCCAGGGCAGGATCAGTGACAAAATCGGGATCGGTGAGGGTTTTCAGAAAAGCAACGAGAGCAGATTTTTCTTCTGTTGATAGCTGGACTCCACCCTGGCTAAGGTTTTTCATCAGTGGATCTACTGTTGGAGATTTCTCCAGGCCGGCACTGTAAAACTCAACGACCTCTTCGAGGGTAGCATAGCGGCCATCATGCATGTAAGGAGCGGTGTACTCTATATTACGGAGGGTTGGTGATTTAAATTTACCATAATCGAGGCTATCACCGGTAATAGTAAAATAACCGGGATCGGGTTTGGTATCGAGGGCGTTATTGTGCATTAAATTGTCTGTCATAAACATTGTGGCGTGGCAATGAAAGCAGTCCGCTTTTTCGGTGTAGTATAGTTCGTAGCCAAGATACTCCTGATTAGTAAATTCAATTTCTTTGCGAATAAATTTATCGAATCTGGAATTTCCCGAATTCATGATGCGGAAGAATTGTGACAAGGCCTTAACTATTTCATCTGTAGTAACCACATCAACCCCAAAAGCTTTATTAAACAAGGTCTTATACTCTTCATCACTATTAAATACATCGACATTAGTTTCGAAGAAATGCTCAACCTCAAAACGCATAATATCTTCCATAGAGCCATTTATTTTTCCATCCCAAAGAAAGTTCCGGTTCCATCCTAAGTTAATATGGGGCAAAACCGCGGGGCCGTTGGTAAAGGATTTGCTTTGCAAGTGACAGGTGGCACAGGCTCGCTCACCATTTTTATCTAGTTTAGTATCATAATATAATCTTCGACCAAGTTCAACACCCTCCTTTGTCATGGGGTTATCTTGTGGGATGGTCATATCCGGAAATCCTTGTGGTATTTTTAGGTCATAGGGGGTTGGGGTAAACGCAGGATTTTCATTCTTGTCAGTACAACTTACAAGGAATAACATACTAAGAAAAAAGGATGCAAAAACTAACTTCATTCTAACCTTTCTAAAAGTTGAAAACTAAAGACATCGTGGCCATTTTCATGAACTACTTGCTGGGCCTCGGGGTTACCCATTATCCCCGAACCGAAATACTCAAAATCCCAATCAGTAGGGTTGGTAAACCAATTTTGCATTTCCATACTAAGGTTTATGACTTGAAGGTTGTTTGTAATCGAGAATGGATTATTTTTAAAGTCAACGTTTATAGAATAGTCAACGCCATCCAATGCCCCTGAATGAAAATTAAAATAGTTTTCCTCAGCTATAAATTGACCTTCAATTTTAGCATAATGATAACCGCCTCCCATAGCTACCGGCCATTCCATCAATCGATCCAGGTCTAATCCCAAACTACCGGTAATATTCTCTTCAGGGATGAGCCCATACACAAAAGAAAAGCCGGTATAATCACCTTCAGGTACTTGTACTGAGAAAGTATAGTCGAGAGTTTCAGGGGTTCTTATATCAACGTAATGGATATCTGGTATTTCAATAATTGAATTATCCGCCTTGTAAAGCTTTACTTGTGAAATAAAATATTTTATTGTCTTGATACTGAATTGCTGTCCAAGAGCATTTTGATAAATCATTTGGTCGAGTTGCACCGGAGCCCCATCAACCAATTGGGTAAAGTTAATTTTTAAATCAACATTTTGTGGTTCAACTTCCTCTTCTGGACTACATGAGAGAAAAGTCAGCCCAAATATTATGGCAAAAAATATCAACCTTTTCATGATTTTCTTTTTAGTTCAAATATCTACTTAAACGTATAAAATGTCAATGATGTTTATCACAGAGGTTATTTTTTTAATGAGGGAGATAGTTTTGAGTGTAGTACCT
>JAJRUF010000262.1 GCA_024277935.1 Gammaproteobacteria bacterium | reverse complement strand
TCTGCCCCAGCAAGTGTTGCTTCTAATGAGCTTTCAGCAGAAGTAACAGCTGCTTTTAATGCTTTAACCCGGTAAATGCTTGTGTTGATGTTACGAAATGTGTTTCTAATTTCACGTTTGACTTGCCGTTTTGTAGCTAATAAACTTGCTTTTGCTATTTTATAGTCGTAATGAGCCTGTTTGGAACGAGAATTAACCAGCCCTCCTTGAAAAAGTGGGATGTTTAATTGCAGCCCTACACTTTGTGTGTCACCTCGGGAGCCAAAACTGCTGCCATTATCCTGTACACCATAACTGGCAACAATATCCAATGTGGGTAAATGATCTGAATTTTGCAGAGAAATATCTTTTCTAGCAATTTCAGCCTGATTAAGAGTCGAAATGATTTTTAAATTGTTAGTATCCGCAATTTTCGTCCACTCTAAAATATTATTGGGCGTTGGGGGGCTTAGTTTGATTGATTCAGAGAGTGTTTGTAACACCAGTTCAGCCTCACCAATAATTTCAAGTAACGCTTCTTTACTATCACCAACATTATTTGTTGCATTAATTTGATCTGATCTTGCTTGATCAAACCCAGCTTGAGCTTCATAAACATCAGTAATGGCAATCAATCCAACATCAAACCTTTGTTGGGCTTGTTCTAGCTGTTTATTTATGGCTTCTAGTTCAGCAGTAGAAAAGGTAAGATTATCCTGTGCCGCTAAAACATTGAAATAGGCTTCAACTATTTTGACCATTAGGTTTTGTTTTTCAGCCTGATAATCAGCTTCAGCTTTAGCTATTCTGTTACTTGATTGGTCTAATTGTATCCAATGTTGCCAATAGAAAATAGGTTGAGAAAAATTAACGGTAAAACCATGGTTCCAGTAATTTTGTACGCCAGCACTTTGAAAGTTAGATTTTGTATTATTAATTCGGTCTCTGCTTGATTTTCCTGTAGCAGAGATAGTCGGTAACATAATGGCAATGCTTTGTGCCTTAGTTTCACCTACTGAATATTGATTTAAATAGGCCTGTTTTAAAATAGGGTCATTTTGAACAGCTAGTTGGTGAATTTCAATAAGATTCTGGGCATGTGTAGAAGTAAAACAAGCAGTTAAAAAAAATATCGTTGCAAATTTAGTTTTCAAAATAAGGTGCCTAGTATTTAAATGATATGATGATCAATTACCTAGCTAAAAGTGTAGGTTTTTCTTAAATATAGCACATATGAGATATTTTTTGTCTCCTGGTAAGAGATGTTTAATTAGAAATGGTGTTAGATAACGCGCAATAAATAAACTACCAAATAGTCCCTCGCTCCAACTCCCTAAGGTATCCGCTATAAGTTACAGGGAAACAATATTTTTTTGAAAAAAAAACAGCTAATAATACAAAAAAAGCTTGACAGGGTTTTTGTGTTGAAAGCGGTAATTTTACAGCTTTTTACATGAGTCACCCATTTTATCTGTTCCTCATACTACAATGCTATATCAAACGTTTTATCAGATAGCTAACAGCAAGGCGTTGGTTGTAAAATAAAATAGCTTATATCTTATCCTAAGGACAAAAAATCGACCTAAAAAACTGATGATAAAATAGTCCCATCTTACACCTCTTATGGGATTCAAGCAGTTGAACAAAAATGATATTCAAGAAATCATTACTGGTTTACACAGTGAAACTGCCTCCTTGTCAGATCCTAAGACAAAAGATATTTTTAATACCTTGCTTAATGTGATTGATAAACTTTACAGTGAAATTGAATCGCTAAAAGAACAAAACCAACAGCTCAAAGATGAAGTTAATTGTTTGAAAGGTGAACAAAGAAAGCCTACGATTAAAGCGAATAGCCAACCCAGTGATCACTCTTCAGAAAAGGAGCGAAAAGAGAATGATGACCTAAGCAACGAGGAGAAGAAGGGAAAAAACAAACGCCAACGCAAGCCCAAACTAGCCACTGTTAAAATTGATAGAGAACAAATCTGCCCAATAGATAAAAGCACTCTACCTCAAGACGCTCAATCTAAAGGCTATTCTGATATTGTTATTCAGGATATTAAGATCATCACGGATAATGTTAAATATCGTCGAGAGGTGTATTACTCCCCCTCTACTCATAAAACGTATTTGGCTGAACTGCCTGCCGATGTGGCTGGAAAAGGTGAGTATGGTGTGGGGATTCGCTCACTCATTCCTTTGTTAAAGTCAGAATGCCATCTATCTGAGCGAAGTATTTTGGGCTTCTTTCAGAATTTTGGTATCGAAATCTCATCAGCGACTATTTCCAACCTGTGGACAAAGGGCTACACCGACTTCCATCAGGAGAAAGCAGCAATCTTCGAAGCGGGACTTTTAAGTACCTGTTATCAGCAAATTGATGATACGGGGGCTCGGGTCAAAGGCCAAAACTATTATACTCAAATACTCTGTAACCCTTTCTATTCTGCCTACTTCACTACCCCGCGAAAAGACCGTCTGACGGTTCTGGATGTATTCATGAATTTTGCTCCACGACAGTTTCTTTATAACTCAGAAGCTATCAGTCTACTGGATAGCTTTAAACTGGCAAAAAAAACACGTCAGGCTATTGATGAAACATTAGAAAAAGACAGGGCCTATGATGAGAAATTATTTAACTTCCTGCTAGGGCTTATCAAACTGGGTCCACAGCAAAGAACAAGAGTCATGGAAGCTTGTGCCATCGCAGCTTACCGAGAACAAAAAGAAAATCCCGTCATTAAAATATTAATGTGTGATGATGCGCCTCAGTTTAAGTTGCTTACAGAAGAGCTCACCTTATGCTGGATACATGATGGCAGACATTATAAAAAACTAAATCCTGTTGTACCTTTACATAAAACGTTACGGGATGAATTCCTCACAAAATATTGGCTTTATTACCAACAACTCAAAGACTATAAAAAGACACCTGACCCGAACAAGACAATAGAACTTACCCAACAATTTGAAGCCTTATTTTCGACCCGAACAGGCTATCAGCAACTGGATGATCGTATTGCAAAAACACGGGAAAAACGAAAGGAATTACTTTTGGTTCTCAAGTACCTTGAACTACCTTTACATAATAATGCCTCTGAATTAGGTGCGCGTGTTCAAGCTAGAGCGCGTGATATTAGCTTGCATACGATGTCAGAAGACGGAACGAAAATAAAAGACACGTTTATGACCATCAGTCAAACAGCTAAAAAACTTGGCGTTAGGACTTATGACTATATTCGAGACCGAGTAAGTGGCGAATTAAAACTGCCATCTCTTGCGCAACTGATACATGAAAAATCACAGGGGG
>JAJRUF010000030.1 GCA_024277935.1 Gammaproteobacteria bacterium | reverse complement strand
TTTACCTTTCTATTAATGATACCAGTGAAGTCTTGGCATACAATACCAATGAGTGGGAAAAAAGCTTTACCTTTCCGGTTAATAAGCCATCAGGTATTTTTATCTATAACACTCAACAACAACAACAACAACCACAACAATTTCATTAGCTTATATTTCGGCACCTTTCATTTTAACCCTAAAGCAGCTTACACTTTTTAGTGTGAGAAAATAAGCACATCATTGTAGGATGTGCTGAGGAACGAAGCGCATCAGCTAAACTTTGTTTGATGCGCCTCCTAACGTCGGCACATCCTACAGAAATATCAATCCAAAAGTGTAAACTGGAAGATGCCATTATCTCTATATACACTAAAAAACAACATCTAAAAATAATTGGTTAACAGTACATGTGCAGGGGTTGCCTACCAAGCAGGATGCCTCTTATCTTGCAGATCTATTAAAGTTATGAGTACCATGGGATTAAGTGTCATGTAGCACCTTTAAATATCCTGTAAGTGGATTATATATACAATATGGTAGCGTATCCAATGCTATAAGTACGATTAAGCAGGAAATAGTGGGGGATGAAATACTGCGGCAGGATTTAAATATAATTATCAATAGACTTGCCCCCCCCCTGACTAACCTAATGCTTTCATATTTTGTAGATTGACAGCACTGGGATCATAGATTATTATTTCTATATAGCGTTTTTTCAGGAAGTACCATAATGCCTAGTTTGAGTGTTCGAAAAATTGAATTGAAAACTTTAGATTTGTTAAAGGTGCAAGCAGCAAAGCATGGGGTTTCAATGGAAGAAGAGGTGCGTCAAATCATAAGAAAATCGGTTTCTACCCCAGAATGTTTGGGTGATATGGCGGTGCGTTTGTTTAGTCCTGCCTATGGTGCTGAAACGCTTTATATTGCACCACGCGAAGTTCATGCGCCTCTGGATTTTAAGTGATTATTCTTGATACAAATATCGTTTCTGAATTTATGACATCGCCTCCTTCCGTGACCGTTCTCCGTTGACTGAATCAACAAGATGTAGCGTCACTGTATTTAACCAGTATCACGATTGCTGAAATCAGTTATGGTCTGAGTGTTCTACCGATGGGTAAACGAAGAGCATTATTGGATGGGCGATTTAAACTATTTGTAGCCTCTGGATTTGAACAACGCGTTTTATCATTTGATGAAAGATCGGCTTATATATATGGTGAAATATTAGCATATCGACAAAGCTTAGGCCAGCCTATGAGTTGTTTTGATGGGCAAATTGCCGCGATTGCGCGCTCAAAAGGCTTTGTTGTTGCAACGCGTAATATAAAAGACTTTCAGGATTGTCAGCTGCAGTTGATTAATCCATTTGAAGCAGAGAAACCGAAAGAGAATTGGGGTAGAAGATAGCCGCATCTTTGAAAAAAAATCTGGTATAACGTGGTGAAACTATACAATTAAAGAACTTAGAATTTAAAGGTATGGTGTTACATGTCAGATGGTCTAATAATGGCAGATACCTTCATCTTTCTATTAATGATACCAGTGAAGTCTTGGCATACAATACCAATGAGTGGGAAAAAAGCGTTACCTTTCCGGTTAATAAACTATCAGGTATTTTATATATGGCAACTAATAAACTTAATGGTTACGCTCCATATCCCCCTAGAGACAAGGCATGCCTTGTCTCTACAATACCCAAACTATAGGTTGTGGTAACTCGTTTCCTCATGTAAAGCAATATCAAGACCTTCAACCTCTTCATCCCCTGATACTCGCAGACCAATTAGCTTATCAATTATTTTTAAAATCAGATAACTGAAAACTGCACTCCAAAGGACTGTTACGGCAACAGCTAATGCTTGCACACCCACTTGATCCATAATGGATACACCTTCTGCCAAACCTAAACCTCCCAACTGACTAGCAGCAAAGACACCGGTTAATAATGAACCTACAACACCTCCAACACCATGCACTGGAAATACATCTAATGAATCGTCTATTTTTAATACACGCTTAACGTACTGTGTTGCATAAAAACAAACTATACCGGCTGTAACCCCTATAACTAAAGCACCTGCTGGCCCAACAAAACCTGAAGCAGGGGTAATAGTACCTAGACCTGCTACCATACCCGTCACTATACCTAATACACTGGGCTTACCAAATTTCATCCATTCGATAAACATCCATGTCAACGCCCCTGCTGACGCACCGATATGGGTCACCAACATAGCCATGCCGGCGGCTCCATCCGCCGTTAGCGCACTACCAGCATTAAAACCAAACCAGCCAACCCATAACATTCCTGCTCCTGTTACAACCATTGGCATATTATGTGGCGGCATAGCTGTCGTAGGAAAACCTGTTCTTTTACCTAGGACTAAAGCGGTAACTAATGCTGCAACACCAGCATTAACATGAATAACAATCCCCCCAGCAAAATCCATTACCCCTAAATCAGCTAACCAACCGCCACCCCAGATCCAGTGACATACCGGCATATAAACAACAATCAACCATAAAGTACTAAACCAAAGCATGGCTGAAAATTTCATTCTTTCGGCAAAAGCACCCACAATTAAAGCAGGAGTAATAATGGCAAAAGTCATTTGAAACATAAAAAATACTGTTTCAGGTATATCGCCAACCAAGCTATTTACACCTAAATCAGGCATAAAAATTTTAGACCCACCCCCAATAATTTTCTGCAGTTCACCACCATCAGAAAATATAAAACTGTACACCCCAGCCAACCATAAAATGGAAACAATACAAGTAATGGCAAAACACTGCATTAAAACAGACAAGGCATTTTTACTTCGGACTAAACCCGCATAAAATAGGGAAAGCCCCGGCAGTGTCATAAATAAAACCAATGCTGTTGATGTTAGAACCCAGGCTGTATTGGCTTGGTTTAGCTCACCAGCTATTGCAACACCAGGCAGTAATAAAATGCCCAAAAATAATTTGTTTTTTTTAAAATTCATTTTCTATTTCTTTAAACATGGTTATCAATAAAATATAAAAACAGCTAATATCTATCTATTAAATTTTAAATGGCATCAGTTCCTGTTTCACCCGTTCTAATGCGTACAATTTGCTCCAAGTTAGTCACAAAAATTTTACCATCACCAATTTTCCCAGTATTTGCGGCTTTTACAATGGCCTCAACGGCTTGCTCAACATTTTCACCATCAACGGCAATTTCCAACTTAACTTTTGGTAAGAAATCCACCACATATTCAGCACCTCGATACAGCTCTGTATGGCCTTTTTGCCTTCCGAAACCTTTTACTTCAGTGACTGTTACACCGCTTACACCAATTTCAGAAAGTCCCTCTCTAACATCATCTAATTTAAATGGCTTTATTATTGCTGTTATTAATTTCATTTTTATTCCTAGTCGATATATAAGATACCTCAAAGAGGCTGTTGTGCAATCATAGTAAATTATGACCTAAGATACAATTATTACACACCAAAACAGTGCAAGACACGGTAATAAAACTTTATTACCGTGCAAAAAAAAACGGGAGCAATTATTGCACCCGTTTTTAACTTATGAAATGAGCAGGAAATAAATTATGCCACTACCTGCCTATGAAGCGGGGCTTCAGCCCCATATGCATCAAGCGAGGCTAAAGCCTCACCTCCAAAAATATTAACCTTTACTAGAATCAGTAAATTCAGGGTAAGCCTCCATTCCACATTCGGAATAATCCACCCCTTGATATTCATCTTCTTCACTGACCCGAATACCCATAACTATTTTAATGATGTACCAGGTAATTAAGCTAGCAATAAATACAAAGCTAAAAATACAGGCAATACCAATTAACTGAGCGCTCAATGAGGCTTCAGGGTTGGAAATACATACGGCTAACAAGCCCCAAATACCAACAACCCCATGTACTGATGTTGCACCCACAGGGTCATCAAGCTTTAATTTATCAATAGTCACGATTGAAAACACCACAATCAAACCACCTACAGCACCAATTAAAGTCGCCACTAAAGGGGTTGGTGTTAATGGTTCAGCAGTAATAGCCACTAATCCAGCTAAAGCACCGTTTAATGTCATAGATAAATCGGCTTTACCAAACATCATTTGTGCCGTTAATAATGCTGCAACAACACCGCCTGCAGCTGCGGCATTAGTATTAACAAAAACCATAGCCACTGAATTTGCTTCACTAATATCTGATATTTTTAACTCAGACCCACCATTAAACCCGAACCAGCCTAACCACAAGATAAAGGTTCCCAAAGTAGCCAATGGCATATTACAGCCAGGAATGGGATATATTTCACCATTTTCGCCATATTTACCTTTACGAGAACCTAATAAAAGTACGCCTGCAAAAGCAGCAGTTGCACCACATAGATGCACCACACCTGAACCCGCAAAGTCTAAGAAACCCAAACCATCTAAAAAGCCACCACCCCATTTCCAATAACCTTGTATTGGATAAATAAAACCCGTCATAACAACTGCAAAGGCTAAAAATGCCCAAAGCTTCATCCTTTCAGCCACTGCACCGGACACAATTGACATCGCAGTCGCAACAAAAACAACTTGAAAGAAAAAGTCAGATAAGCTTGAGTAATATGTTTCACCTTTACTGCCTAAAACGGCTTCGGCTGTATGGTCTTCACCCAACAAAAACCCAACACCAGGCCACACGCTGTTAACGGCCTCTGCTGGATACATAATGTTATAACCACACAACATATACATAACACAAGCAATCGCAAACAATGCAATATTTTTAGTTAAAATTTCTGTGGTATTTTTTGCCCGAACCAAGCCTGCTTCCAGCATAGCAAAGCCAGCTGCCATCCACATGACCAACGCTCCACTCATTAGAAAATAGAACGTATCCAGTGCATAACTTAATTCAGTTAATTTATTTAAAACTTCCACTTTATCACCTCTTAGTTGTAATTATTATTTATAAAGCTTCTTCGCCAGTTTCACCAGTACGAATACGTACAACTTGCTCAAGGGTTGATACAAATATTTTGCCATCACCTATTTTCCCAGTATTTGCGGCTTTAGCTATAGCTTCAACGGCCTCCTCAACCATCTCATCAGCGACAGCAACTTCAATTTTCGCCTTAGGTAAAAAGTCAACAACATATTCTGCGCCACGATAAAGCTCTGTATGCCCTTTTTGACGCCCAAAACCTTTAACTTCAGTGACTGTAATACCTGAAACACCAATATCGGAGAGAGACTCTCGTACATCGTCTAACTTAAACGGTTTAACAATAGCGGTTATTAACTTCATAAATACCTTCTTTGTAATAGTTAGTAGTAAATGTTGTTACCAAAGCATTTAATATGCCAAATTATAATCCCTGCTTTAATAAGACTTTATAAAAAAACACCCTTCAAACACCCCCAACAAATGAACTATTATGGTGCGATAAGATTATCTGCGCACCACAAAGATACAAAAACACGTAAGTCACTGCTTTAACATAATTTTTTAGGCGCTCTTTTTATCATCTATTTTATCTCACCCTTTATTTTTAATTCCCCACACTAAGAAACCAATAATTTTCAATCACTTATAGAACAATAAAAAGAAACTGTTGCGCACAGACAACAACAACACCGCACCACTACAATACAAACGCTAACCACTCCACCTAATAAAATAGACTTAACTCACTGTTATTTAGTAGAATATTATTTGGCATTTTTTTTGCATAGGCTAATTTAATATTAAAAATAAAAGAGGATGATATGAAAAAAACAAATCTATCTGTTGCAATTGCACTACTAGCAACAAGCGCTGTATCAATCGCTGCAGAAGAGGACAAATCCTTCTATGGTTTTACACCATCTGCTAGCGTAGCCTTAACAACTGACTACGTTTGGCGTGGCGTTTCTCAATCAGCTAATGCACCTGCTATCCAAGGTTCTTTTGACTTATCACATGAATCTGGTGCATACATTGGTATTTGGGGCTCTAACATTAAATTTGACGAAAACATAGCCGCTGGTGAAGGTGCAAGTAGCTTAGAACTTGATATTTATGCTGGTTTTTCAAATGAAATAGATATAGCGGGTACAGGAGTAACATATGACCTTGGTTGGTTACGCTATGAATACCCTACGGCAGGAGGATCCATTTCGGCCTCTAACTGGAATTTCAATGAGTTATATTTTGGCTTAGCCGTCTCTCCAATTAAAAACCTAAATGTAAGCACATACTATTACTATGGTCTAAAAATCGAGCATGCCTTACCTGGTGAATACACCGACATGGCTTTAGACTACACCCTACCTGATTCATTCGGCGGCATAACTTTACTTGCACACGCAGGTTACTACAACCAAAAAGGTGGTGCTGATAATTATTGGGACTGGAAAATTGGGGGATCAAAAGAATTTGCAGGCTACACTATTGAAGTTGCATATACTGATACTGATGACACCGGCATTGGTGGCCAGACAGATGGCAGCAAAGTAGTCGCTACTATCTCACGTGAATTTGGTGCTGATTCAAATGGCGGACTATCCCTACCAGACGGCTTTAGCACCAGCGCATCCGTTGCATTAACTACCGACTATGTATGGCGTGGTGTCTCTCAAACAGCCAATGCACCAGCAATTCAAGGATCGTTTGACGTATCTCATGAATCAGGTGCTTATATTGGCGTTTGGGGGTCAAATATCAAATTTGACGAAAACATAGCAGCTGGCGAGGGTGCCAGTAGCTTAGAGCTTGATATATATGCTGGTTTTTCAAATGAAGTGGATATAGCCGGTACGGGCGTAACATATGATATTGGTTGGTTACGTTATGAATACCCAACAGCAGATGGAAGCATTACTGCATCTAACTGGAACTTTAACGAACTATACTTCGGCCTAGCTATATCTCCAGTTAAAGATTTTAACTTTAGCACCTATTACTACTACGGCCTTAAAATTGAACATGCCTTACCTGGTGAATATACTGATATGTCAGCCGATTATACTTTACCTGATTCCATAGGAGGTATTACCATTCTTGGCCATGCCGGTTACTACAACCAAAAAGGCGGTGCTGATAACTACTGGGACTGGAAAGTCGGTGGAGCAAAAGATTTTGGTATTTTTAATGTTGAAGTTGCTTACACAGACACTGATGACTCAGGAGCTGGCAATCTCGACAATGCTAAAGCTGTTGCAACGATTTCAACCAGCTTCTAAAGAAGCTTTCTAAATTTATGTAATAAAACGGGACTCTATGTCCCGTTTTTTTTATTAGCCATAGCTATAAAAAAAATGGTATGGTTATAGAAGTTTTTTTTAAAAACTATACTTACAATAAAAACAACCCACTGGAGACAAGTTAAATGTCAGTAGAGAACGTTCTTAAAATGATCCAAGAAAACGATGTCAAATTTGTTGACTTTCGTTTTTGTGACACTCGCGGTAAAGAGCAACATGTAACATTCCCAGCCCATACTATTGATGAAGACACTTTCGAAGAAGGTAATATGTTCGACGGCTCTTCAGTTGCTGGCTGGAAAGGCATCAACGAGTCTGACATGATCTTAATGCCAGATCCATCAACAGCTGTTTTAGACCCATTTTTTGATGATACAACTTTAATTATTCGTTGCGACATCATTGAACCAAATGATATGCAGGGCTACGAACGTGACCCTCGCTCAATTGCTCGTCGTGCAGAAGCATATATGCAATCTACAGGGATTGGTGATGCAGCGTTTTTTGGCCCTGAAAATGAATTTTTCATCTTTGATGATGTTCGCTGGAATGCCGAAATGGGTAGTTGCGGATATAAAGTCGACTCTGAAGAAGCGGGCTGGAATTCAGAAAAAACCTATGAAGATGGCAACATCGGTCACCGTCCAGGTGTAAAAGGCGGTTACTTTCCTGTGCCTCCTGTTGATTCTTTACAAGACATGCGTTCTGCTATGTGTCTAGTCCTTGAAGAAATGGGGCAAACAACTGAAGTACACCACCACGAAGTGGCAACCGCCGGACAATGTGAAATCGGTTCTAAATTTAACACCTTAGTTAAAAAAGCTGATGAAGTATTAGAACTAAAATATGTTGTAGCTAACATTGCACATGCATACGGTAAAACAGCTACTTTTATGCCCAAGCCTCTAGTAGGTGATAACGGTAATGGTATGCACGTTCACCAATCTATCTTTAAAGATGGACAAAACCTGTTCGCTGGTGATTTATACGGTGGCTTATCTGAAACAGCTTTATTCTACATTGGCGGTATCATTAAGCACGCAAAAGCACTCAATGCTTTCGCTAACGCTTCAACTAACAGCTACAAACGTTTAGTTCCTGGTTTTGAAGCACCTGTTATGCTTGCTTATTCTGCTCGTAACCGTTCAGCTTCTATTCGTATTCCTTTCGTTAACAACCCTAAAGGTCGCCGTATCGAGCTACGTTTTGGTGACTCAACTGCCAACCCATATTTATGCTTCGCGGCTATGTTAATGGCTGGGCTTGACGGTATTGAAAACAAAATTCATCCTGGCGATGCTATGGATAAAGATTTATATGACTTACCACCTGAAGAAGAAAAAGCAATTCCACAAGTTGCTGTTTCTTTTGATGAAGCTCTAAAAGCATTAGATGAAGACCGTGATTTCTTAACCCGTGGCGGTGTGTTCACTAATGATGCAATTGATGGTTATATTGACCTTAAAATGGAAGAAGTTACTCGTCTTCGTATGAGTACGCACCCTGTAGAATTTGATATGTACTACAGCTTATAAGATTCTTCATTGCTACTTTGTAGCAAGCGAAACATTAAAACGCTCCTTTTTGGGGCGTTTTTTGTTTTATAACTATAAACTTATTGCAAGTAAGTTTATAACACAAAAAGTTGTAGGATGTGCTGAGAAACGAAGCGCATCAATTACAAACGATGCGCTTCGTTCCTCAGCACAATCCTACTTATTAACATAGCACTACAAGGACTCCACTTAAAAGAGTAATCCTTTTTAGTTAAAACCATTACGTCTTAAAAATGATAAATGGTATAAAATCTGCATTAAAATATAAAGCCATTAGCTAATTATTTATTCCTGTGCATAAAAAAATACTCACTCATCTTAATGAGGCCATTTTACTTTTTAACCAACAATTAGACCTTACCTACATCAATACTTCAGGTGAAATATTGTTAGCAGATAGTGCAAAACACCTACTCGGTCTTAATGCGAAAACCTTATTCAAATCATCTGCCTCACTATTATCAGACTTACAGCAATGTTTAACAAACAATGAACCTTTGGTTGATCGAGAATTAAACCTTTTCTATCTTAGCCGATCTGTCACTATTAATTTTAGCGCTACTCCTTTACTTGAAAATGGCCAACTTAGCGATATTTTGGTTGAACTCCAACAAATTGATAGACACCTTCGTATCAGTAAAGAAGAACAACTACTAGCACAACAAAGTACCAGTCGAATGTTAATAAAAGGTTTAGCACATGAAATAAAAAACCCTCTTGGAGGAATAAGAGGGGCCGCGCAACTGCTAGAGTTTGAATTAGATACTCATGAACTTAAAGAATATACCCAGATTATTATTCAAGAATCCGACCGCTTAAAGGCCTTAATTGATAAAATGCTGGGGCCCAATAAGCCCTCTAATAAAGAAACTTTAAATATCCATGAAGTATTGGAGCGTGTTAGACAATTAGTCAATATTGAAGTCAATAACAATATCAAAATATTAACCGATTATGACCCAAGCATCCCCGATTTAAAAGCTGATAAAAACCAGTTGATTCAGGCTGTACTTAATATTGTGCAAAATGCCGTACAAGCAATTCAGCATGATGGTCAAATAATATTTAAAACACGAATTAAACGCCATTTAACCATCGGTCGTAAACGTCATAAATTAACTGCCAAAATTGATATTATCGATAATGGCCCCGGAATTAATGATGAACTTATGAGTCAAATTTTTTATCCTATGATTACCAGCCGCCCAGAAGGAACAGGCCTTGGTCTTTCAATTGCGCAGTCTTTAGTAAACCAGCATAACGGGCTTATTGAGTGTGAGAGCGAACCCGGAAACACAGTTTTTACAATTTATTTACCCCTGGAGGCTGATCATGTCCAACTCTAGCGTTGTCTGGATAGTTGATGATGACAAATCTATCCGTTGGGTCCTCGATAAAGCTTTACAAAAAGCATCACTGATCAGTAAAAGCTTTGCTAATGCCTCACACCTTTTAGAAGCATTAAAAACCGATATTCCTAACGTCCTGATTACTGATATTCGAATGCCCGGAATAGACGGCTTTGAATTATTAAAACAGGTACAGCATAACTTCCCTGACCTGCCCGTTATCATTATGACAGCTCATTCAGACTTAGATAGTGCTGTATCTGCATTTCATGGTGGCGCCTTTGAATATTTACCCAAACCTTTTGATATTAATGAAGTCGTTGAAGTTGTTCAAAGAGCCTGTTTACAAAGTAAACAGCGTAAACGACAGGATAAGTCCACCCCCAAATTTATTCAAGAAACGCCTGAAATAATCGGTGAAGCACCTGCAATGCAGGAGGTTTTTCGAGCTATTGGCCGATTAGCTCGCTCACATATTACCGTTTTAATTAATGGTGCTTCAGGCACAGGAAAGGAGCTGGTTGCAAAAGCACTGCATAAGCATAGCCCCCGGAGTAACAAACCATTTATTGCCTTAAATATGGCGGCAATCCCTAAAGACCTAATGGAATCAGAGCTTTTTGGTCATGAAAAGGGCTCTTTTACCGGTGCCCATACTCGTAGAGCCGGGCGCTTTGAACAAGCCAATGGGGGCACTTTATTTTTAGATGAAATTGGTGATATGCCTGCGGAGCTCCAAACGCGCCTACTACGCGTTCTTGCCGATAATATGTTCTACCCCATAGGCTCTCATTCTGCAATAAAGGTTGATGTCCGTATTATCGCTGCCACGCACCAAAACTTAGAGGAATTAGTTAAGCAAGGACTTTTTAGAGAAGACTTATTTCATCGTCTTAATGTTATCCGTATTCATATTCCTCCATTATACGAACGTACACAAGATATTCCTTTATTAATGCACCACTTCCTTAATCAAGCCGCTATAGAATTAAATAGTGAAGTTAAAATACTAAAACCAGAAACAGAGAGGTTTTTAAGCGGCTTGACTTGGCCAGGCAATGTCAGACAGCTAGAAAATATTTGTCGTTGGCTGACCGTTATGGCATCAGGTAGAGAAATTCACCTAGAAGACCTGCCCCCAGAGCTGTCCCAAACAGAAAAAGAAAGTACAGAAGACAGTTATGGAAACTGGAAAATTTTACTAGAAGAGAACATAAACCAGCAATTACAATCAGGGCAAACCGAGGTTGCAAAAAATATTATTCCAGAAATTGAAAGCATTCTGATAAAAGCAGCGCTTAAACATACCTCAGGTAAAAAGAATGAAGCGGCTTTAGTGCTAGGATACGGGCGAAACACCTTAACTAGAAAAATAAAAGAGCTTAAACTTTATTAATCGCTCCAAAATATTCGCCGTGTACCTCCAGAAAAGGTGATTGCCACCGGTTGTAGCCTTGATAAAACAAAGTGGAATCAAGGGTTAAGTAGCCGTTCAAAATTATTTTAACAAAAAGCAATATTCAAAATAACCACTGAGAACACTGAGGCTTAACGCTCAAAAAACTCTGTGTTCTCTGTGGTAAAAAGAGTTAGACCTTTTATGCCCTCTTACTTACTGAGCCTAAATATCTTGATTTCGCTTTGCTACATCAAGGCTACATTGGGTTGATTCATATATTGTAGTTTTATTCTTGTTGGAATGTATTCAATTAATCATCACGTTATGTTTCACTAAAAATATAAGTTTGTAGTAAAATTTAAAAACACCAAATTTATTCAGGAAATAATTCATTTATGGCTATCCAATTCCACCCAGAGCAAGGAACAATTGTAATTTGTGACTTCAAAGGTTTTGTTCCCCCTGAAATGGTAAAGCGTAGACCAGCCGTTATAATTTCTCCAAGATTACGAAATAGAGGAAAGTTATGTGCAATTGTCCCATTAAGCACAACTCCTCCAAGACCGATAGCCTCATATCACTATAAGCTTCATGTCAACCCAGTATTACCAAAACCATATAATGCCAATTTCCATTGGGTAAAAGCAGATATGATTTATACAGTTTCATTCGATAGGCTATATCTTCCTTTTGAGAAGAAAGATGGCTCAGGCAAGAGAAACTATGATGTTCGAGTTATTGACAAGTCAGATTTAATTAAAATTCAGCAGTGTTTACTACATGGTCTGGGTTTAACCAACTTGACAGATTACCTATA
>JAJRUF010000261.1 GCA_024277935.1 Gammaproteobacteria bacterium | reverse complement strand
GTTTGCCCATATTCTGTGACTTGCTGAGAAATCTCTAACAGTTTACGAACAGAAGATTGTCCACCATCTGCACCGACTAATAATTTAGCGGATAGGTTTATTGATTGTTCACCTTGCTTTAAACTGACATTAACAGTATCGACCCCTGACATGAGCCCAACAACACGCGCTGGACAAATTTGTTTTACTCCTGCCTGTTCAACCAACGTAGCAATATGAGCTTCAATATCTCTAGCACTAATAACGTACCCTAAGGCATCAACACTTTGTTTTTTTGCAGATAAGCGTGCTTTGCCAAAGTGCCCTTGATCCGATATGTGAATATTTTTAATGGCTTCTGCTTGTAATTCAAGACCATCCCAAGCATTAAGGGCTTGTAATAACTTAACTGTTCCTGCTGATAAAGCTAAAGCTCTATTACCCGCCGGTGAGTTTTTTAATTGTTCGCGTGTATTCGCTTCTATAATTGCAATGTGTAAGCCTGAATCTTTTAGTGCTAGAGCAAGGCAGTTTCCTGCCAAACCACCCCCTACAATTAATATATCGTAATTATGCTGCATTTAATTTGCCTGCATTAAGCGTTCAATTTCATCAATTTCTTTTGGAGCAGCATAGGTTAATACCTCATGCCCTGTTTTTGTAACCAGTACATCATCCTCAATTCGAATACCAATTCCACGCCATTTTCCATCAACAGATTCACAGTTTTCAGGAATATAGAGACCAGGTTCAATAGTTAAAACCATACCTGGCTCTAACAAACGCCACTCACCATCAACTTTATAATCACCGACATCATGAACATCCATGCCTAACCAATGGCCAATTCTATGCATATAAAATTGTTTATAGTCTTCATCTTCAATGAGCTTAGCAACAGAGCCTTTTAATAAACCAAGTTCTACCAAGCCTGTCGTTAATACTTTAACCGATACGTCATGAGCATTATTCCAAGGCTTATTAGGCTTAATTTGTTCAATGGCAGCATATTGTGCGTCTAGAACTAACTGATAAAGTTGCTTTTGGGCAGGGCTAAATGTGCCAGAAATTGGAAAAGTCCGAGTAATATCAGCGGCATAATGATCACACTCTGCCCCCGCATCAATTAATAATAAATCACCCGCGTTTAATTTGTTTTTATTCTCAACATAGTGGAGGACGCAAGCATTTTTACCCCCAGCAACAATAGAAGGGTAAGCAACATATCTTAAACCTTGTTGCATAAATTCATGCACAACATCTGCTTCTATCTGATATTCATATAAGCCTGGCTGACATTTTTGCATCGCTCTTATATGTGCTATACCAGAAACTTCAGCTGCTCTACGCATTAATTTAAGTTCTTCAGTACTTTTAAATAATCGCATTTCATGTAATAAATGCTCTAGGGAAACTAATTCACCTGGAGCATTTATACCATTTCTGGATTGCTTTCTGATCTTGGTTATCCATTCTAAAAGCTGGTGGTCGAGGTCGGGGTCACGTCCCATTGGATAAAAAACTTTAGCTTTATTTTCCAGCATACCAGGTAAAATTTCATCCATATCATCGATTGGAAATGAATCATCAGCCTTATAATGTTCTGTTGCACCTTCTAATCCTGCGTGTGCACCTTCCCATAAAGCTTTTTTCTCATCAAATTCACGACAAAATAAAATATACTCGCCCTGTTCACGGCCGGGAATAAAAACAGCTAAGGAATCAGCTTCATTAAAGCCTGTAAGATAATAAAAGTCACTGTCCTGCCTAAAAGGAAACTCAACATCTCTATTACGAGTATGGTTGGATGCACTGGCAACAATCGCTATATTGCCATTGCCAACTTGTTCCATTAACGCTTTTCGACGTTTTTTAAATTCGTTTTTATTCATTTTTAATGTGTTTGTGTATTTTTTGTTTGTTCCATAAACTGATCTTTAATTAGCATCACAGCCACTCTTAAATACTCTTGTATTTCAATTAATGCAGCCTCAAGCTCATCAATTTCTTCTTGACTCATTTCATCATCAAGCTCTGAATCCAGCTTGGTAAACTCAACAATATCTTTTATTATTTCGCCCGTTTCACCAGGCCAGGTTGACTCTGAATGAGCGTGTCCTATACCAAACAAAAATCCTTCACACCATACTCTTATTGCTTCAAGTTGTTCATTTAAGGGTTCATCATCTCCTGGTAAAAAAAGGGCAAACCTAAACCCCTCATCTTCACCATTTAATAGTTTACGTGTTTGATCAAACAAACCTGCTAATATAGTTTTATCTTCATCAAGCAATGTTATCTCGTCATCAAACAGCTCAGAAAGCCAGATACTCGCCTCAATCTTGCTTTCTAAACTTAACATGCCTGTCGCCAAACCATGCGCTTCAGCAGAGGTTAAATCTGTTTCATTTTTCTGGAAAATTTTATTAATTGTCTGATAAGCCATAAATTATGCAAAAAACCTGTTTATGTTTTAAAAAATTATCCTGCTTATGCTAACATTATTAGATAATTAACAGGAATTTTATACTGCTATTTTAGCAGTGCTTTAATTGCAGGAAAATACGACTAAAGAATTAATAGATTATCTATAGCTTTAACTACACAAAAACAACTTATGTCAGACATAGAAAACGATTCATCAACAGAACTAAAAGACTTAGAAGAAAAGCTAGATAAGCTAATTGAAAAATATAAGTTAGTTAAAAGTGAAAATAGTAGCCTAAAAACCAAGCAAGACTCGCTGGTAAAAGAAAAAGCTAAGTTATTAGAAAAAACCACTATTGCTAGAACAAGAGTTGAAGCAATGATTACTCGCTTAAAATCAATGGAACATGGATCATGAGCACTAAAGATAAATTAGTCCCTGTCGCAATTAAAATTCTGGGTAAAGACTATCGTGTCGCTTGTACCGAAGATGAAGAAGAAACCCTTCAGCAAGCAGCCCATGAGCTTGATAGCAAAATGCGCAAAATTCGTGATACAGGTACAGTAAATGGAGCCGATAGAATAGCAGTGATGGCCGCCCTAAACCTAACGCATGAACTTCGTCAGGCTCAAAGCCAAAATGTATCTCCATCAGAGTATATCTCTCACCAACTGGCGAATTTGCGTCACAAGATAGAAAACGTTTTAGAAAATACTTAAAGACAGTTAAAATCTCCACTCGGTATTTTCTGCCACGATCGATTTAGTGCCGAGTATTTCCTGAACCTGTTTTATACGGGAAGTCAGATCAACTAATGAACTCTCAACTTAAATCTCTGCTTCAAGGACGAAGATAGTTATGATCAAGTTTGGTAAGGAATGGTACTCCCACTCCCCATTATTGACGTTACTTACTTTTTCAGCATCATTACTCACAATATGAAAACTGGATTAGCCAAAAGGTATTGTTTATAGAATTGTTATTTTTAAGAGCTTCTTGCAAAACTCTAAATTTCACAGAGTTATATTTGCTAATAATTCTTATTTGTATTTAAAAGATAAAAAAACCTTTATTGTTCTAAGCTCCCATTCTTTTACTGCTTTTTATGTTTTTTCCTTGATTTAGGGTATACCTGTCCTATTTCCGTCCTATTGGAATACTTTTTACTTGTTTATTGAGCGAAATAAGGTTGCTTTACTCAAGAAAGCACATCATTTGATTACCCGTCAATGCTAAAATCCCGAACATTAAGTGACACATCACTTTTGCGTACTCCTAACACGAACAACTCACCCACCAAACTCATCTTTTAAGCGCCCATTCACGTGCTCAACCGTGCTACGTTCTTTATATCCTACCGTTTCAGCTGTCTGGTATCCGACAATGCGACATGTTTACTTTCAGCTTTGATTTCTGCTTTTAATTCTTTATCTCTACGAGGGTGCTTGTCAATCAGCGGGATATGACCTAGTTGCAGGCTAGTTTCATGAATCTGAGGAGCATCATAGGTAGAATCCATTAGATCATAGAGGTTGGTCACTCGCTCATTGCTAATCTTAGAGGCGACAACTATTTTGACACAGGGGGGAGATTGGAACGTAGCTATTACTGCTCACTTCCTGTCAAACGTGTTGAAATTCCCAAATCCAATGGCGGAGTTCGCCTATTGGGAATTCCTAGTGTGAATGACAGAGTTATCCAGCAAGTCATCACTCAATGTCTGCAATCCATTATTGACACTGGTTTCTTGGAATCTAGACATGGCTTCCGTCCCCTGCAATCTGCACATCATGCCGTCAAGGCCGTGCAGACAAGCATAAAACAGGGCTAAGGCTATGCCGTTGATATTGATTTATCTAAATTTTTCGATAATGTCGATCACGACTTGCTGATGAACCGCGTATCAAAATGGGTGGATGACAAACGCGTACTGGCACTGATTGGGAAATATCTGCGTGGGGGTGTTAGCATTAATGGCAAAATAGAAGACACGCCCTGCGGTGTTCCACAGGGTAGTCCACTTTCGCCATTATTGGCTAATATCATGCTAGATGATCTTGACCGTTATCTGGAAAGTAAACACTACCGTTTTGCTCGCTATGCGGATGATTTTGTCATCAGCGTTAAGTCTTCAGATGAAGGTGAGCGAATTAAAGTGGAAGTGATTACCTTTCTGGAAACGCTAAAGTTACCTATCAACACAGAGAAAAGCCAAGTGGTCTCAGTACGCAAGCTGAGCTTTCTTGGTTTTGTATTTAAAGGAAAGAAAATCGTCTGGAGCCCGAAAAAGCACTGGCCAACTTTAAGCATCGTATTCGTGAGATTACGGGACGATCTTGGGGTGTTAGCTGGAGCTATCGGTATTTACAACTCAGACGATATATCTCTGGCTGGATGAACTACTTTGGACTGAGTGAATTCTACCGCCCTGTTCCCGAACTGGATCACTGGATTAGAAGACGGGTTCGTATGTGCTATTTAAAACAATGGTGCAGAATGAAAACCCGTATTCGAAAACTGATTCGTTTAGGAGTCTCTACAAAACTGGCGATTTATATTGGCTTGAGTTCCAAAGGGTATTATCGGCTAGCGAAAACTAAGGCGGTGCAAATCGGCCTTAATAATAACTGGCTAAAAGCACAAGGGTTAGTGTCTGTTAAAGAGCAGTGGGTAAAGTTCCATTATCCAAATGGCTAATGAACCGCCGTATGCGGACCCGCATGTACGGTGGCGTGGGGAGGGCTGGAGAGAAACCAGCCCTTACCCGATTATAACTAAAGCTTAAATACAGGTGCTGTTTTTTTGAATAGACCTCTTTATCCTTTTCATTTATCAACAATGAACAGCTTTTGCTAAAGACAACCACCTGTTGAAAAATTAGGAGTACACCCTCCAGCACCATGGTTTAGCTGTTGTTGCTGCATATTATATTCCCGCTGTTTTTGCTGCTGTCGATAATAATCATTGCTTTCTTGATTTTCACGCTGAGACCTTCTGTAGTTTTCTTCCTCCTGCCTCATATAATCACCGCCATTCTGACGACCATACCCATCAAAATCATCTTCATAGTCAGCATTTGCAGAACTTATACTAATTGCAATCATTATTGCTGTAATAAGAAATTTCATTTTTCTTTCTCCTAACTTCTAAAATTGGGTATAACTTTATTGAGTTTCTTCTATACACTCAAAATCAGAATGATATGTGGTGAATTTTGGTTTCATTAATGCTCCAGTTAAAGCATCTACCACCCATGCAGGCCAAACAGTTATATTAGCTAGACTCCATTTGTTAAATATTCTAACAAGTTTATAGTTGGCATCATCACATTTATCTAATTTAAATGTTATATCTGAATCATGCAGTTCCCTGTCAATATCAATAATTAATGGTGTAATACCAAGTTTTTCATGGTCAACGTAAACTTCTGCATTATCAGGCTTGGATGTAAATGTTATTTCATCAGAAACCCCTGTAAATACAGTGGCACAACCAGAAAGCACAAATAACAATATAAAAACTAAAAATTTCATTGGCAATAAAAATATAAGTAATTGTTAATAAATCAGGCTTTATAAAAGGCCCCGAGTAAAGCAAAAATCTAGTTTGAGTAAAGTATTTATATATTTCATTAGTGTATAACGCCATGCTCAGTGGCAATTCAAAGTGGCACGTTTTTGCGCAAGCAAAACAAGTGCCGCTTTGAATTGTCCACTGGAGCTAATTGTGTACGCCCAGCATGGGCGTGAACTTATGAGGTGTAAGTCCTCTGTAGGAGAACCTGCCTTATTCATATTTTGGAATAAGTATAACTACTAGCCGACGGCAATTGCAACTCCGCGAGGGGTTGTGAGAAGGAAGC
>JAJRUF010000029.1 GCA_024277935.1 Gammaproteobacteria bacterium | reverse complement strand
CGTCATAATTAGCGCAGCTGGCAGTAAGCTGAGCACAGTCATTAAGGCAAGAATTTGTATCGTCACGGTATATGTCTCACCACCGTTCGCTGCAGGTGTTACTGTAAAGGCAGTAAGACCCTGTGTTGCCCACACACTTGTTATTGGCAATAACACCAGTAATAACGTAAAAAACAAACGTAATATAATCATTCTTTTCCCGCCTTACTACCAGCATCCGCCATCATACTTTTCAACTTGTCGGCAAACCCCTGATTGTTTTCTATATCCAGAGGTGCCTTATTTGAACTTTTCACAACTGAGTCGTTTACGGTTGAATTTAAAACGTGCAAGGTATTAATCCTTCCTGGCGAAACACCTAACAGTAACTGTTCACCCCCTACCTGTAACAACACAATTCTTTCACGTGTACCCATGCTCATTCCGCTTATTATCTTTAATGAATCATCTGCTATAGAATTAAATCGATTCATTTTTTTAGCAAACCATGCCAAAGCAACAATGCATAAAACAACAACAAGCAACCCAAGAATAAGTTGCATTAAATAATCACCACTCATGGGGTCTGATTTAATGATGTCTGACCGGGTAATTTTCTCCGCCGTTTCTTCAGCTGAATACACACTTGTTGAACAGAAAAAAATAATGCTTGAAAAATATTTTTTCAATGTCTCATTAAATTTCATTTCCTTATTAAGTATCATTTTAATTTTTTCACACGCTCTGCTGGGCTAATCACATCTGTTAAACGAACGCCAAATTTTTCATTTATAACAACCACTTCACCATGTGCGATTAATGTTCCATTAATTAATACATCCATCGGTTCACCTGCTAGTCGATCAAGCTCAACAACTGACCCCTGATTAAGCTGCAATAAGTTTTGAATCGGTAGTTCCGTCCGTCCTATTTCCATCGAAAGTGTTACTGGAATATCAAGAATTACATCAAGATTTGCATCTGCTGTTGTCAATTGCGATGAACCTGCATTCAAATCCTTAAATTCTGCACGTTCATAGTCACCATCACCTCCTGATTTACCGTCACCTTCTCCCTGCGCAGTCATTGTTGCTGCGATCCCATCATTATTATCTGCAGCCTGAGATTCTGAAATTTCTTCGCTCATTTTTATCAATCCTCTTATTTAATATTTAACTATTCAGGTCGTGCAATTGATGATACAAACTGCACTGAATTTTTACCGTTTGAACTACCTAACACGCCTCTAAATACAGGCACATCACCTGCACGCACGGTCACAAAATCTGGCATTTCAATTGGAATCACATCACCATTATTAAGATTAAGCACTTCGGCAAGAGTCAGTTTTGCTACGCCCATAGAGCTATTTATTTCAATCAATGCCTGTCTCATTTCTTCTTTTAGTGAATTAGCCCAACGTTGATTATTTTCGTCCTGATCTTTTTGTACGCCAACATCCAGTAATGCACGAATTGGCTCTATCATTGAATAAGGCATGACTACATGAAACTCACCACCACCACCTTCAAGGTCAATTTGAAATTTTGAAACAACAACGACTTCAGTTGGACTAACAATATTTGCATACTGTGGATTGGTTTCTGCACTTTGGAACTTAAAATCAAGTTCCATAACGGGTTCCCAGGATGTTTTTAGATCTGAAAATATCAAATTCAGTAATAGTTGAATGACCCTTTCTTCTGTTGGTGTAAATTCGTCACTGTCGCTTTCACTTCGCGAATCATAACGTCCATCACCACCAAAAAAGTTATCTACGGTAGCGAATACAAGTTTTGGGTCAATAACGCATAAGCCTGTACCACGAAGTGGATTAACATCTATTAAGTTCAAACTTGTTGGCATAATTAATCCGCGTGAATATTCGGAAAACTTGATCATGCTGACACCGATTGCTTTTATCTCTATGGTACGACGCAACATATTGAACAAGCTTATGCGTAGCATTCGAACTAAACGCTCATTAATCATGTCCAGCGTTGGCATTCTTCCACGAATAATTCGATCATTACCCGTAAAGTCATATAACCTAACCTCACCTGGCTCTAATTTTTCTTCAGATGACTCGGTATCGATATCACCATTGTCTACTCCGCTCAATAAAGTATCTATTTCTTCCTGAGACAAATTTTCATTCACTTGCTACAACCCTCTATTGAATGATAAAAGAAGTGAAATAGGCTTCTTCAATTGCATTTACCATTTCTTCACTACCCAATACTTTTTGCAACGTAGCATTTATATCTACTGCAACTTCTTCTAATAGTTTTTCTTTACCTTCACGCGTCAACATTGCTTCATACTGCTGACTACCAAATAGCATTAACAAGCTACTTCTAATAACCGGCATATGATCTTCTAATTTTTCAATCACATCGCTATCACGCGTCATCACTTCAACGGAAAACTGCATAAATCGAGAATTATCTCCACTATTAAAACTAACGATAAACTTGGGATCCATAGAATGGTATTCAGGAGGCATTGTAGGTGCCGCTTCTTCACCCTCCGCACCCTCGGCACTAGCGGCTGCTTCTGCCATTTTTTCTTCATTCATTTTATTAACAAAGAAAAAGGTACCGCCAACTAATCCACCACCAAGTAACATCGATAGAACCACAGCAACAATTACAATCTTCATTATCGGTGGCCCGCTATTTTCGACCTCCTCCTCTTCATTCCCTTTTTTTTCATCTTTAGCCATTTTTTTACCCTTTTTTATATTTCAATACACTTAATCAAGCCTGCTATCAAGATAAAAGCAAAAGCCATGCCAACCACATAAAACAATTAAAATATTATATGTTTCATATAGTTATATATAAAAAAAAATTGATGATGGGATTTTGACAGCGACGATAAAATGCCTGTCAGAATTCTGTCTTATTGATTTTTGCGTAAAGGGAAAGAAGGGACTAACCCTAATTTGGGTTAAAACAACGTAATTCAGCAATAGATATGCCTATTACCAAT
>JAJRUF010000028.1 GCA_024277935.1 Gammaproteobacteria bacterium | reverse complement strand
GGGTGACAATGATGTTTCTTATCAGAAAAGCGCCTGAAGAGTTATTAGCCCTTGATATAGGAAATAAATATAAGCTCTTTATTGGTTGGTTTATACTATTTTCAGCATGGATGTTTTTAACTCGGTTAAGAGCTTTTTATGGGCCAGCTGCAGTCATGTATTTTTTAATCCTTATTTGGGTGGCTGATATTGCTGCGTACTTCTCAGGTAAAAAATTTGGCAAAGATAAGTTAGCTCCTTTAATCAGCCCAGGAAAAACAGTGCAAGGTATGTATGGTGCTTTAATTTCAGGGTTTATTTGTGCGACTATTTTAGGGTTGTATTATGGATACCCTTTTATGATAGCCAGTGACTTTATACTGTTATCAGTACTTACAGTATTAGTATCAATATATGGCGATTTATTTGTCAGCTTGGTTAAACGTCAGAATAATGTAAAAGACAGTGGTAGTTTATTACCTGGGCATGGTGGAATTCTGGATCGTATAGATAGTGTTATAGCTGCTGCACCTTTTTATTATGCAGGTATCATTTTAGTCGGACAAGGAGTCTTTGCATGAAGGGAATTTGTGTACTTGGAGCAACAGGATCAATTGGTGTTAGTACCTTAGATGTTGTTGCTAGACATACTGATTTATATAATGTTATTGCACTTACTGCCAATATAAATATTGATGTTTTATTTGAACAATGTTTAGCGCATTCACCTGAATATGTTGTTGTTGTTAATGCAGAGAAAGCTGAATTATTTAAACAAAAAATTAAAAATTCAGCCGTTTCAGGCATTAAAGTATTGTCAGGTGCTCAATCTTTAGAATTTGTATCCACACTAGATAATGTGGATTCTGTTATGGCTGCAATCGTTGGTGCGGCAGGTTTATTATCAAGTTTAGCAGCTGCAAAAGCCGGTAAAACTGTGTTATTGGCAAATAAAGAATCACTCGTGATGTCAGGTGATCTTTTTATGCAGGCTATACGTGATTCAGGGGCCAAATTATTGCCAATTGATAGTGAGCATAACGCTATATTTCAATGTATGCCAGCAGGCTATGTTGCGGGTAATTCAGTAAAACAAGCCCGTAGAATATTGCTAACAGCTTCTGGAGGCCCCTTTAGAGAGACGGCTGTTAAAGACCTGCATAATGTAACTGTTGCACAAGCCGTTGCGCATCCTAAATGGGATATGGGGCGTAAAATTTCAGTTGACTCTGCAACAATGATGAATAAAGGTCTGGAATTAATTGAAGCGTGTTTATTATTCAATATGTCGCCTGATGATATTCAAGTTGTTATTCATAAGCAAAGTATTATTCACTCAATGGTTGACTATGTAGATGGTTCAGTCTTGGCTCAAATGGGTAATCCTGACATGCGAGTCCCTATTGCACATGCTATGGCTTGGCCTGATCGGTTTGAATCAGGTGTTGAACCTTTGAATATATTTGATGTTAAACAAATGGATTTCGCTGAACCCAGCCTTGAAAGGTTTCCTTGTTTAAGGCTTGCTTATCAAGCTATTAAGATGGGCGGTATCATGCCAACCATATTAAATGCAGCCAATGAAATAGCTGTCGATGAATTTATAAATGAACGGATCAAGTTTACGGATATTCCTGTTATTATTGAGAAATGTATGTCATTTTTTACAGCTGAAGATGCAGGTAGTTTAGATATTATTTTAAAAGCTGATAAAGACGCTAGAGAGCAGTCTTATAAAATCATTAAGGAAATAACCTAATAATGGAGTTTTTGTACACGGTTTTTCATTTTATTGTTGCTATTGGAGTATTAGTTTCAATTCATGAATTTGGTCACTTTTGGGTTGCTAGAAAAGTAGGAGTCAAAGTTCTGAGGTTTTCTATTGGTTTTGGCAAAGTGATTTTCTCATATCAAAAAACAGCTAATTCAACTGAGTATGTATTATCAGCCATTCCGCTCGGTGGCTATGTAAAAATGGTTGATGAAAGAGAAGGGGAGGTAAGCAAGGAGGACTTACCCTTTGCCTTTAATAAACAATCGTTACTTGCTCGCTCTGCTATTGTCGCAGCCGGTCCAGTTTTTAATTTATTGTTAGCGGTTGTTCTATTTTGGGCTGTTTTTATTATTGGTCAGACCGGAATGAGACCGGTAGTAGGAGAGATTCAGGTAGGAACATTAGCTAGTGAAGCGGGGTTTTCTGAAGGTGATGAAATCTTGGAAATTAATGGTGATAGTGCTCCTACATGGTCAGAAGCAATGGAATTATTATTTTCATCTGCTATGCAAGGTGAAAGAAATATAAATGTTCTCGTTAAAAATGGAGATGATATAGAGCAGCTTCATAAGCTCCAATTAGCTGAAAATGACGCAGAATCACCTGAGAAATTATACAAAAAATTAGGCTTAACGCCCTGGACTCCTACCTTAAAACCAATTATCGGTAAGGTTATTGAAAATTCCCCAGCTCAAGCAGCAGGGTTGCAAACCGGCGACTTAATTATTTCTGCTGATAAAGAGTTTATGAATGACTGGGTACAATGGGTTAAGTTTATTAAAAGTCGTCCAGACAAATCCATTCAATTAACCATAGAACGTCAAGGCGTTCGTCTTTCCATGGTTATTGTCCCAGAAAAAATTGAAACAGAAACTACCAGCTTTGGCCGAATAGGTGCGGGTGTCGATGTACCAAAAGAGTTGATAAACTCATTACGAGTGACTTATTCACTGCCACCTTTTGATGCATTCATAGCTGCATTAGATAAAACTTGGTTTTATTCAACGACTACTGTAGAAATGATGGGGAAAATGCTTATAGGTAAAGCTTCTGCCAAAAACTTAAGTGGGCCTATAAGTATTGCAAAATATGCAGGGCAAAGCGCAGAACTAGGGATTGTTCCCTTCTTAAAATTTATAGCATTAGTTAGTATCAGCCTAGGTGTTTTAAACTTATTACCTATTCCCGTTTTAGATGGTGGTCATTTAATGTTTTTTGCGATTGAAGCCATAAAAGGAAGCCCTGTTTCTGAGTCAATTCAAATGTATTTTCAGCAAGCAGGTATGTTGATGTTGATGTGTTTAATGTTTTTTGCAGTCTTCTTAGATATTACTCGGTTATTTTAATAATAAAATCAGCCCGACTATTAAGAATAAAGGTGAAAATATCTAACATTTTTTTACAAGTTAAAGAACATAAAAAACATGCAGCCTTGATTCCGCTTTATTTCATCAAGGCTACATAGCATAGGTTTATATAATTCGCTTAGGAACGTGCACGGAGTAAATTGCCCAAGTTATTTCGTGCACGATCCTTAGGTAGCAATGTAAATGCTGTTGTTATTGTAGAATAAAGTGGAACAAATATTAACTTTAATAGTCCACCAAGGACATTCAATTTACTGTAGACAGATTATGAATCACTTCAAAACCATTATTTCAACTTGTTTAGGCTCGACATTATTGTTGGCCACCTCTGTTTATGCAGGCGAAGCAGAGGTTAGACAAGCAATAAAAAAAATTATGCCATCCCAAAAAATTGATTCAATTAAACCATCAGCCACTAAAGGTTTATATGAAGTTATAGTGGGTCCAAATATTCTTTATGTTTCTGATAATGGAAAGTATCTAATACAGGGGCACTTGATAGATCTTGAAGCCAAAAAAGATCTTACTGAGGGAAAAATGGCTGGTGGTAGAAAGCTGGCAATTGAAGAAATGGGTGAAGATAATATGATTATTTTTAAACCTGAAAAAAGTAAATATAAAGTTTCCGTTTTTACCGACCTTGACTGTGGATATTGCCGCAAATTACACAGTGAAATAGATAAGTATATGGCAGAAGGTATAACGATTCAGTATATGTTTTATCCAAGAGCGGGAAAAGGATCATCTTCATATAAAAAAGCTATATCTGTATGGTGTTCAAATGATCGAAAGCAAGCTTTAACAGATGCAAAAAAAGGTAAAACTATAACAGATAAAACTTGTGACAACCCTATAGATAAGCATATGGCTTTAGCGACTAAATTTGGTGTTCAAGGTACACCTATGATTGTGACAGAAAGTGGCACAATTCTTCCAGGTTATGTGTCTGCTGACCGACTTGCAAAAGTTTTAGCAAGCGAATAAGTTATTTGTTGCTAGTTGCCTTATTCCGCAAGAACTTATAAATATTGTCTTTATAGCGGGCAAAAGTCCGCTATATAAATTTATAAACTGTGGTTGCTACATAGCTATGAAATTTCATTGTTAAACTAATATTACTAAATAATAGTATCCCTTATACATTATCATTTTTAAATTTCCACTTTTAGGTAACTTACAGTTATGTTAGACCCTCGTTTATTTAGATCCGAACTTGATGCAGTAAAAAAGCAGTTAGAAAGGCGTTCTTATGCTTTTGATACTGTCGCTTATGAAGATTTAGAAAGCAGACGTAAAGCCATTCAGATTAAAACTCAAGAATTGCAAAATGAGAAAAATAAAAGTGCAAAAAGTATTGGACAAGCAAAAGCAAAAGGTGAAGATATTCAACCCTTGCTTGATCAAGTACAAAATCTAGGCGAACAATTAAAACAAGCTGAAACAGAACTTTCCGTTATTCAACATGAAATGACAAGTTTAATGGAAGCAATTCCAAATATTCTTGATGAAGTTGTTCCTGCGGGAAAAGATGAAGAAGATAATGTTGAAATTTTAAAATGGGGTGATTTACCTGAATTTTCATTTGAAGCTAAAGATCATGTTGATTTAGGCGAAGCTAAAGGCTTGGATTTTGAATTGGCTGCAAAAATTACCTGTGCACGTTTTGCAGTATTAAAAGGCCCTTTGGCACGGCTGCAACGTGCAATCATTCAATTAATGTTAGACACACATACTGCAGAACACGGCTATGATGAAACCTATGTTCCTTTTTTAGTCAATGCTGAGAGTTTATATGGAACAGGGCAGTTACCTAAATTTGAAGCTGACCTTTTTAAAGCGAGTGAAGATCCCGCGTTATATTTAATCCCTACGGCTGAAGTTCCTGTTACCAATATGGTGCGTGATGTGATTGTCGATGCTAAACAAATGCCGTTAAAATTTGTTTGTCATACACCTTGTTTCAGGAGTGAAGCGGGTGCCTATGGTCGAGATGTAAGAGGTATGATTCGCCAGCACCAATTTGAAAAGGTAGAGTTGGTTCAAATTGTAACAGCTGAACAATCAGCACAAGCGCATGAAGAATTAACCAATCATGCCGAAAACATTCTTAAAAAATTAAACCTTCCTTACAGAAAAGTCTTACTGTGTGCCGGTGATACTGGTTTTTCATCCTCTAAAACCTATGACCTTGAAGTATGGTTGCCTGGGCAAGGAAAATATAGAGAAATTTCATCTTGTAGTAATTTTAAAGATTTTCAGGCACGTCGAATGCAAGCACGCTGGCGTAATCCTGAAACGGGTAAACCAGAGCTGGTCCACACACTAAATGGCTCCGGACTTGCTGCAGGACGAACTTTAATTGCTGTTATGGAAAATTATCAAGATGAGCAGGGTAGAATCCATATTCCTGAAGCTTTAAAACCTTATATGGGTGGGATTGACGTAATCAATTAAAACAGAACCTTGTAGAGCGGACTTTAGTCCGCAATAATGTATAAAAATGCTGTTTTACTCTACACTCTATATAAGCTGTAGTCAGTTAAGAAGCATTTAATTATTTAACTATACACTCTTTATAAATGACAATTAAAACACGCTTTGCCCCAAGCCCTACGGGTTATCTACATGTTGGTGGCGCTAGAACTGCACTTTTTTCTTGGCTATATGCTAAGAAAAAAGGTGGAAAATTTATCTTAAGAATTGAAGACACTGATTTAGAACGCTCAACGCAAGCATCCGTAGATGCAATATTTGATGGAATGAGTTGGTTAGGATTAACGCATGATGAAGGCCCTTTTTATCAAACTCAACGCTTTGACCGTTACAGAGAAGTTATTCAGCAGTTATTAGATCAAGGTGATGCGTATTACTGTACTTGTACTCGAGAAGAGTTAGATCAATTAAGGGAGCAACAAAAAGCCAATAAAGAAAAACCTCGGTACAATGGTAAATGTAAAGATGCTAAGCATACAGAGGGGGTTATTCGTTTTAAAAACCCAGTTGATGGAGAGGTTGTCATTAATGATTTGGTTAAAGGTGATATTGTCGTTGCCAACAAAGAATTAGATGATTTAATTATCGCTCGCTCTGATGGAACACCAACCTATAACCTAACGGTTGTGGTAGATGATCTTGATATGGGTATTAGCCATGTTATTCGAGGTGATGACCATATTAATAATACCCCCAGGCAGATAAACATTCTTAAAGCTTTAGGGGCTGAATTACCAAAATATGCTCATGTCCCGATGATTTTAGGGTCTGATGGGGCTAGATTATCAAAAAGGCATGGAGCAGTCAGTGTTATGCAGTACCGTGATGATGGATTTTTACCTGATGCCTTATTAAATTATTTACTTCGTTTAGGCTGGTCTCACGGAGATCAAGAAATATTCTCAGTTGATGAAATGATAGAATTATTTGAGCTAGAGGGGTGTAATGTATCAGCCTCAACTTTTAATCCTGAGAAATTATTGTGGCTAAATCATCAATATATTATGCATGATGAACCAGAATATGTCGCTAAGCATTTAGTCTGGCACATGCATAAGCAAGGGATAGATATTAGTAATGGCCCTGATTTGGTTGAAGTTGTTAAGGCACAAAGGGAGCGTAGTAAAACTTTAGTAGAAATGGCAACTGCAAGCCATTATTTTTATCAAGAATTTGAAGCTTATGATGAAAAAGCAGCTAAAAAGAACTTTAAAGAAGGGTCTGATAAGGTGCTGCAAACATTAATGGATGGTTTCAGTAAAACAAATGACTGGAATGGTGAAAAGCTTCATCAAATTGTACTTGATACGGCTGAAGCAATGGAGTTAAAGCTTGGTAAAGTAGCTCAACCCTTACGGGTTGCAATTTCAGGGGCAGGCGTGTCACCAGCAATTGATGTGACATTATCTCTACTAGGAAGAGAAAAAACTTTAAAAAGAATGGAAAAAGCCATTGAATTTATAAAACAAAAGCTAGACAAATAAATATCACTCTGTATAATAGTCTAACTCAACTAAGGGGCTATAGCTCAATTGGGAGAGCGCAACACTGGCAGTGTTGAGGTCGGCGGTTCGATCCCGCCTGGCTCCACCAAATTTGGTGAATTAGTTAAAAGTCTTAGTCCCCATCGTCTAGAGGCCTAGGACACCGCCCTTTCACGGCGGTAACAGGGGTTCGAACCCCCTTGGGGACGCCATATTAAAACCAAACGCATTTTGTGTTTGGTTTTTTTTTGCTTGTCATTATATAAAGGAATAAAGCCCCTGTTTAGTCGTAAAAAGGTTTAAAATATTTATTGTATATTTTTCAAACTGACTGCCATTTGAAATTCTTCAGGCTATTGCTGTTGTTTTATTAAATAACAAAGAAGTAAGAGGTCAAAATTATTATAACATTTGAGTCGATAAACTTTGGAAGTTAGGTTTTAGCCTCATTTCCAAATGTTAGATATAAATATTGTTAGCTACTTAATATCCAAATTAAAATGGAAAAAATTGCAATCTTTGTTGATGTACAAAATATTTATTACACCACTCGACAACAATTTAATCAGCAGTTTAATTATCGTGCTTTTTGGAACACAGCAACAGCCAATAAACAAGTTATTGTAGCTTATGCCTATGCCACTGACAGAGGTGATGTTAAACAGCGAAACTTCCAAAATGCACTTAAAAATATTGGCTTCCAGATCAAGTTAAAACCTTATATTCAACGTAAAGATGGATCGGCTAAAGGTGACTGGGATGT
>JAJRUF010000260.1 GCA_024277935.1 Gammaproteobacteria bacterium | reverse complement strand
GATTTGCTCTAATGATAAACCTGTACGCTCTTGCATTAACTCAGACTCATAATCATTAAATGTTGCATAAGTTGCTAGATCTAAAAGTTCAAGTAACTCTTTACCATCAAACATCGGCATACCTTGGCCTGGATCGAAGATGAAGGGAATTTCTTGATCAACAAATTCTTTAGCATGTACTTGCATACCCTCTTTGCCATCAGGTGCAACAATACCTATCGTTATATTTTCGGCATCTACTACTGAATTTTCATGCGAAAAGTTCATCGCTCCAGGATGAAATGCAGTAATCTGGTTATCATCTTCATCCGTTGTAATATAAGCTTGACCAGTATATTCACTATCCATAGTTCTGATATATTGTGTAGATATTTTACAACTATTTAACCATTGGGCATACGGTTCAAAATCATGCCCTACCGTTGCCATAATTGCAGGTCTCTCTCCTAAAAGGTTTAAGTTGTAAGCAATATTCCCTGCACAGCCTCCAAATTCTCGACGAATCGTTGGGACCAAAAAAGAAACATTTAGCATGTGGACTTTTTCTGGCAAGATATGATGTTTAAATTTATCATGAAAAACCATGATGGTATCGTAAGCCATAGACCCACAAATTAATGCACGCATTTTATTCCTCTTAAACTAAAATTAATATCCAAGTTGCTATTGCTAGCATTATTGACAGCATCACTGCTGCCGAACCAATATCTTTGGCTCTGCCTGCCAGTTCATGATATTCAACACCGACTCTATCTACCACGGCCTCAACTGCAGAGTTCAATAGCTCTACAATCATAACCAACACAACAGAAGCAATCAATAAAACACGCTCAATATTATTATTTGTTAGCCAAAATGCTAACGGTACCGTAACAATAAAAGCTAAAACCTCTTGTCTAAAGGCCTCTTCATGTGTCCAGGTGGCTTTAAATCCAGCAAAAGAAAAGAAAATTGCGTTGATAAATCTTTTTAATCCTTTTTCATTATAATATGTCATCCTTGATCACTCCTCTATCATTGTTTGGTAAGCCGTTGCATCCATTAATTCATCCAGTTCATCTAAATTATCTGCTTTAACACAAAACAACCAGGTATTGTAAGGCTCATCATTTACTTGTTCTGGTGAATCAATAATGGCTTCATTAATCGCAGTCACCGTTCCGGTAACAGGGCTAAATAAATCAGAGGCTGTTTTAACGGATTCAACAACAGCACATTGCTCACCTGCTTTATACTGCTTTCCGACTTCAGGTAATTCTATATAAACTAAATCGCCTAATTCTTCCTGGGCAAAATCGGTAATTCCAATACGAACAATATTATCATCTTCAATTTTTGACCATTCATGGCTTTTTGCATATTTTAAGTTATCTGGCAGATTACTCATTTTACTCTCTCTTTAGACTAAATATGCTGTAAAGGATAACCTGCTATTCATTAAAAACAACAAAAAAATTTATTTCATTTAAAAACACACCGTATAATTCTATCAATTTCTTTCTAATGGCCTTTATATGACTCGTTACTCGCTGGTTTTATTGCTCTGTTTAGCCTCTCTTTTCAACGCATCAAGTTCAGCTTCAAATGCTGAGAGTGAACTAACTCCAGTCGAAATAATTAATGGCCAAGCTGTTATTTATTTAGATACAGAAATGCAACAAAAATCAGGTCTTAAAACTCAACAGTTTCAAACCACTCAACTTCTAGCAGAGAAAGCTGTTTATGGAAAAGCCATTAGTACCCGTCCGTTATTATCAATTCAGAGCCAATACCAATCACTATTAGCTAAAAAAATGGGGGCAAAAGCCCGACTATCAAAATCCAGCTTAGCTGTTATTCGATTACGACGTTTACAGAAAAATGAAGCTGTTTCCATCCGTAAATTACAAATCCAAGAGTCCCAATGGCAGATAGATAAAGCCCTTTTTGAGCAACTGGTCTATGAAAGTGACCTTATTATTAGTAACAGCCAACTAAAATGGGGGGTGCTTATCACTCAATGGATAACACAAAATAATTCTGCTCAATTTAAAAATTTAATATCAGGAAAATCTACCTTACTGATAATAACCGTACCTGCGGGAAGCACTAAGTTAGATCATTTTAAAAGTATTTTTATTAGCCCTACCGGTAATCGCAAGACAGCATTCAAAGCCTCCTTTATTAGTTTACTTCCCTCTACTGATAATTTTTCTCAAGGTCTGCAGTATAGTTTTTTAACGGATAATCGAACCATTAAACCGGGTATGAATTTTACGGCCTGGGTACCTCAACAAAAAGATAGCCTTATAGGTATTACTATTCCTGAAACGGCTGTTGCTTGGCATTTAGGACAAGCTTTTGTGTTTATTAAAACGAGTGATGAGCAATTTATTCATCATAATATTAGTCCATTAATAAAAGTGCCTAACGGCTATTTTATCTCCGCTGAGTTAAATGATAATGAAGAAATTGTTGTAAAAGGCACTCAAATGCTTTTATCTTATGAGTTTAGATCTCAAATACCGAGTGAAGAAAATGATGATGAAGAAGATAATGATTAATCTTAAAGCTCTAACAACCCACCCAAATACCTTTTAAATTAAATATGTTGTCAATTTTAGTCCGCTTTTCAATTCGCTTTCACGGGGTCGTTATTGCTTTAGCTGTTATCCTACTTCTCTATGGCAGTTATCGTTTTTCTTCAGCTGGACTTGATATTTTCCCTGAATTTTCTCCTAAGCAAGTTATCATTCAAACTGAGTCGCCTGGTTTATCTTCTGAACAGGTTGAAATTTTAGTGACTCAACAAATTGAAACCCGTATAAGTGGCTTAATCGGCTTAAAATCTATTCGCTCAGAGTCTATACAAGGCTTATCTATTGTTACTGCTTTATTTGCTGAAAACAGTGATATTTATAGGAACAGGCAGTTAATCAGTGAACGCTTAACGAGTTTAAGCAGCCACTTACCCAAAAGTGTTGAAATGCCTATTGCCGTCCCCCTATCTTCCTCTTCTGCAACGGTATTAACGATTGGTTTAAATTCTGATAAAAAGAGCTTAATGGAATTACGTAGTTTAGTGGACTGGACTATTGTGCCCCGTTTGCTTACCGTTCCTGGTGTTGCTGATGTCAATGTTTTTGGTGGCGAAATCCGGCAATTGCAAATTCAAATAAAACCTTTTCAACTCCGCCGCTTTAATTTATCCGTTGAAGATATTGTCAAAGCAGCTAAGCAGGCAGGAGATATTCAAGGTGGCGGTTTTATTGAAAATGCTAATCAACGTTTTACTATTCAAATTTCAGGGCAAGCAAACACACCAGAACAATTTAAAAAAATTATTATCAAACGCCAATCAGGTATTAATATTACTTTAGGTGATGTTGCTGATATTGCTTATGGTGCAGAGCCACCCATAGGTGCAGCCCAAATACAAGGAAAGTCCAGTATTGTGATGATGGTTATTGGCCAATTTGGTGCTAATACCTTATCCGTCTCTAAACAAGTGGAGTTTGCTTTAGCTGAGTTTGATGATATTTTTAAAAAACAGGATATTAATTTTTACCCTCACTTATTTCGCCCTGCCGATTATATTGAAACGTCTTTATCCAACTTATCAAGGCATTTATTAATTGGCGGCTGTTTCGTTATTATTGTGCTTTACTTGTTTTTATTTAACTTTCGCACGGCTCTTATCTCTGCGACTGCCATCCCCTTATCACTCATTACTGCCCTTATTATTTTAATAGAAAGTGGGGTTAATTTAAATATTATGGTGCTGGGGGGCTTGGCAATTGCTCTAGGAGAAGTAGTAGATGATGCCATTATTGATACTGAAAATATTTTTCGGCGTTTGCGAGAAAACAGCTGTCTCTCTCAGCCTAAAGCGATTGCTACCGTAGTTTATGATGCCTCAATGGAGGTGCGTAGTTCTGTGGTTTATGCCAGTTTTATTGTTGCCCTAGCTTTTATACCCTTATTAACCTTATCAGGTGTTGCAGGACGATTATTTTCCCCTCTCGGACTGTCTTACATTCTTGCTATCTTGATGTCTTTACTTGTTGCATTAACGCTAACGCCTGCACTATGCTACTTATTGCTGGGTAAAAATACTAAAAACCCAATTGATAAGCAAGACCCTCCTTTAATTAGCTGGCTTAAACCACGCTATAAAAATGTATTAAAGTGGGTTAGTAAGCATTTTAAAGCTGTCAGCACTCTCAGTCTTATTATTTTCCTGATAGGAATAATAACTTTATTTAATCTAGATAATAAATTTTTACCAGAATTGCGTGAAGGGCATTATATAATCCATACCACCAGTATTCCAGGTACATCATTACAAGAATCTATTCGTTTAGGTAGCAAAGTAACCCAGCAATTTTTACAAATCCCAGGTATAGAATCTGTTTCGCAGTGGGCTGGAAGAGCTGAACGGGGTGCCGATACTTATGGCAGCCATTACAGTGAATACGAAATTAGGCTAATACCTCTTTCAGGTGCCGATCAACAACAGGTTTTAGAAAGCTTAAGAAAGGTACTGGACAATTTCCCCGGCATTCTATATGAAGCAAATACCTTTTTAACCGAACGTATTGATGAAACTATCTCAGGCTACACTTCTCCCGTCGTGGTCAATATTTATGGTAATGACTTAACGGCATTGGATAGTAAAGCACAGTCAGTCGCTCAAATTATGCGAAGCATTCCTGGCGCGAGTGACGTACAGCTCAGATCACCTCCTGGTACCCCACTACTACAAGTACATATAGAGCTAGATAAACTGCAATTATGGGGGCTCAACCCTGAACAAGTGATTAACACCATCCAGACAGCTTATGAAGGTCATATCACAGGTAAAAATATTCAAGGCAACCGCATATATAACGTTGCAGTTGCACTAGCACCAGAGTTAAGAAAGCAACCTGAAGCTATTGCTGATTTACCTATCCGTACAAAAGATGGTCAATTGATCACTTTATCTCAAGTGGCTGAGATTAGTCACTCTGAAGGGCGTTACAACATTCTTCATCAAGGTGCACAGCGAAAACAAACAATTACCAGTAATGTAGTTGATCGTGATATGGATGATTTTATGCAAGAACTTAAAAACAAAGTGTTAACTGAAATCCCTTTCTCAGCCAATAGCTATCCAGAATTTACAGGTGCAGCAGTAGAACAAGCGCAAGCCAAAGAAGATTTACTGATACATGCTTTAATAGCAGGGGCAGGTATCCTTATCTTTATTTATATTGCTATTGGAAATGCTCGCAATGTATTACTTACCTTGGTAAACCTGCCTTTCTCATTAATTGGTGGGCTGGCAGCCGTTGTTTTAACAGGTGCGACTTTATCGGTAGGTTCGGTCGTTGGTTTTATCACTTTATTTGGTATTACGGTTCGAAACAGTATTATGCTGTTATCACATTATCAGCATTTGATTGACCAGGAAGGCAAACAGTGGGACATGGAAACCGTTATTCTGGGTGCTCAGCAACGTTTACCCTCCATCTTAATGACTGCACTTGTGACAGCACTAGCCATGCTCCCCATAGCCTTTAACAGTGACAACCCTGGACGAGAAATTATGGGACCGATGGCGGCTATTATTATTGGTGGATTGGTTTCCTCCACCCTTTTAAATTTATTATTGCTCCCTGCCCTGCTATTTCGTTATGGGAAATTTAGTAAGGGAGTTTGATGGAATAAAGTTACCCATATTGCGAAGAATTTTTGTTTCTGACCAAACTATCTCAAGAGGCGCATAGCAGGCTACGCAACGATTGAGATCTTTTGGTCAGGAGCAAAAAGGCAAGCGAGATGGGTAACTTTATTTCTTCAGACTCCCTTAAGGAACGTGCATGAAACAACTTCCCGATTTCTAACGTGTCTTTTTGCTCTAGGTGAAATGATCTCATTCGTTGCGTAGCCTGCTATGCGCCTCATGAGATCATTCCACCTGAAACAAAAATCCTACGGTATAATTTCGGGAAGTTATTCCATACACGTTCCTGCGATATTAAATTTTAAATTTAATTATTTTGCACCTTGAATGATTTGTTTTTTATGTTACTATCGTCAGACCGTACTATATTTTAATAGCTTAAGTCGTCTTAATAAGGTGAAGTCTATGCCTAATTGTTCATTTTGTGATGCCATTGAAGAAAAAGACACCCCGTTATGCCAATCATGCGGAGCCCTAAGATACCCTGTTGCAACCACCCTCACCCCACCACCTATCAATAAATTAAAATTATCTGCAGCCATAGCGGTTGCCGCTCTTACGCCTGGCTCTTTTGTTGTTTTAGCTCTTGTTGGTGCGAATAAACTAAATACCCGATTAAAAGCATCAAGAAAATAGGGTTATCTGTTTAATCAACAAGGACTATCAAACTTAAGTTTGATAGTTATTCTTTGGCATCTTTCAGTTTCCAGTTTACACTTTTGTCTTGATATTTCTGTAGGATGTGCCGACGTTAGGAGGCACGTCAAATGAAGTTTAGCTGATGCGCTTCGTTCCTCAGCTCATCCTACAATGATGTGCTAATTTATGTACCGCTGCTGTAATCAACTTTGGTATCCATTTTGTCTAATTACTTTTGAATCGCTTCATCACAATCAATAATCTTGGTTTGGTAAATATCATAAAGTTCGGCAGATTGCTTTAACTCAATGTTCCGTATTTTTATGGCAGTGACCAAAGATAAAGTCATTCAATGTGAATGATTCGCACATGGGGGTTTCCGATTATAAGACGTATAAAATGGGAAATTCTAAAAATTTTTTCTTGCCATTGCAGGCTTCATTTTAATTTTTTATTGCTATTATTCATACTCTTATCCTACTAATGTTTTTTAAAGTTGATCAAAAAACGAGAGTAGGACAAGATAACCACATACCGCCTCTAAAATAAAGCATACTGGTTAAATTTCTTAACTATACTTACTTTCAATGGAAACACTGATGCTAAACAAACAACAAGAGGAAAATTTATGTCAAATACTGGACAAGAAAACGAACAAGGCCTCAATAAAGCTTTACTCAACCCCAATATTGATGAATATATATTTATATCTCTAATTATTGCCACTTTTTTAGGGGAGCTAATAATGAACGCTTCCCTCTTTACTGCTTTTATTTATTGGGTATTAATAACACCCTTCTTTTTTATTGCCTCTATTTTAAGCGAAAAAGCTAAAACACTGCGAACAGGTCGTGAAACTGCCCACTTAATAAGGTATGAGTTATTTTATTGGGGCAGCGCTTTTGTTGCCATCTTACTTATTTTTTTATTATGGGACTTTAATCGTATAGGTCCCTCAGAAGCGAGTATTGCTATTCATATTATTTTAGCTCATACCATGTTTTTATCAGGCATAGTATTGCGATTACGGTTTTATTTAGTCGGCATCCTGCTATTTATTACAGCAGGCTTAAATATAACCTCCCAATTTTCAGCTAATTTTAGTTTAGATATTATTGTTATAGCGATGATTACTTTATTAGGATTAAAAATAAAAAACCAGCTTATTCTTCCAATATTAAAGAGAGAATCAGACTTCACCAAAGACCAGAGCAACTACTCTGGAGAAGATCGTAGAAATACTTAAACTACTTTATAAATACAGAACAACACAGTAATTCCATCAATTCAGATTGGCTAAATCTACCCAGCTTAAATACTGCCGTAAAACGTTTGTTTACCAGTTATTTACTGATTATTGGTCTTGGCGCACTATTAGCATCCGCCCAATTTTTAATGACTCACGGAATGGCAGATGGGAAACTAGGCTTATCTATAGATGACATTGTCTATAGTTATCATGGCGACCCGGCTCACAGCAAGATTGAAAAAAAACTCAGTGGATCAATGCGGGATAAAGCATCAGAAGCTGATAAACTAGAAATTATTAAATGGGTTAGAAATAGTTCACCTTTCTTAAACTTGGAAAATAAATAACAGCTAATAATATTAAGCTAAAAACAGCAAAATAAGTACGATTATCAGACAAGCCCTTTTGTTGTTTGGCAAATTCAGGGGTTTGTAATACGCTGTTAAGATGTTCACTCATTTCTAAACGGTGATAAGACCAACCAACTTCATGACTGAGTTGTTGTAAATAAGGTTCATATAAATGGGTTAAATGCTGGTCTCCACTCACTTTAGCACTACCAAAAGGTGCATTACGTGCATTGTACCCTTCTACGGGAACGGATGAAGTAGGAGCCATACCGAATGTTGAGCGGTGAGGAACATCACCTTGTTTATAAAACCCTTGCTGTTGCCCTTGGTTATTATATTTAGGAATAGGCACATTGTGTAACCCTCCTACCCCCACTAACAAGCCTTTCAGCTTTCCTTTTAAGTCGCTAAAATCTGTTTTATAACGCGGATTTACAGGGGGAGCTTCTTGCCCATCTGTTAAAAAAATAATATGGCTGCCGCTGTTTTGTAATTGTGTCATGGTACTCGCAAGTCCTTTGCTAATACGGCTATCAGCTGCCCATACCATTCGCCAATCAATCATATCAATAACATTTTCAATTTCGGCGTAGGATGAGCACACTTCAATAGGTTCAAATAAGAGCGTTGACTTTCTTTCGGTAAAAATACCTAAGCCAACTTTAGACTCACAAGGAAGTTTTAAGACGACTTTATTCAGTGCTTGCTTAATAAACTGTAATCGACTCACTGCCTCATTTTTTAGTTGATAATCTTTAGCATTCATACTACGAGTAATATCAACGATAAAGGTAAAATTATAAGTAGGGTTCAATTTGATTGAGTGAGGCTTAATAAATATCATCAGCATAGAGAGCAAAGCAAGACTTAAGCAGTAAAACCGATAATCTTTTAAATTATTTAAAATATTCATAAAGCTAAGGTAAACCTCGTGGAAAGCCCGGTACGGTAGCCCATAATTTAGCTTTTTTTTCAGCAATAGGGTCATCTCTTTCCATGGTAATTCGATCCATTTCGGGTAATAACCGCATGGCCACTTCTAAATTATATTTTGCATCCCAATATTGACTATTTAACATTAATGCTTGCTTGTAAGCTTGTTTTGCTAATGCCGCCAGTGCCGTGGCTTCATTAATTTGCATAGACTCAGCCATTTCCATTGCCTCTAATAGATAGGTATTCCCTAAGTTATATTGACTAATAGATTGTATTTTTTGACTGCCTTGGTTCATAATTTTACTTAGACTCGCTTGGGCTTCTTTATAGCGATGCTTTTTAGTTAAGTAGCTTGCGCGTGCAATATATACCTCAGGTGGCGCATTTTTTAGCCGCTCTTCTGCGATATCTTTTCCTTGATTTAATTGGGTAATTAACTGCTCAGTTCTCGATATTTGTAACAAAGAAAAAACACTTTGAAAGCTGATAACCAAGGCAATGCCTAATACTATCCAGTAGGTATAATGACGAATACTCTTTATCATGGTTTTGCCTCGACAAGTTTAAAGGCTAATAATAAGCTGATAAAAAGGCTTGCCAGTAAGTAGCATTGAGTAGACAAATCTTGTTTTGGAATTTTTTCTACATAATATAAAGGCATATTTTCTAATTTATTTATATCATTAATGGCTTCTTGTACAGCTCGTGGGTTTTCAGCTTGGTAAGCTTTATAGGGAATTCCTAAGCTACTAAAAAACAAATGTAAATAACGTTCGGGCATCGCGCCAGCATTATCATCTCGTGGATCTTCAGGTTTTTCATATAGACCTGGACTGTTTTCACTGCGCATAAAAATCCAATACAATCGAACATTCAGTTGTTTAGACCAACGTCTTATTTTTGCCTCACTATCGGGGTCAATCACCGCAGCACCATCAGAAACCATTAAAATAATACGTGAACCCGTTTGAGCACTTTGTTGTTGGAAAAAAGACAGCCCCATAAGCAAGCCTTTACTAATATTCGTATAAGCCAGTGCGGGTAAGTCGGTCGCTGAAATAGCGGCTAAAACAGCCTGTTTATTTTCTGTGAGTGGCATAAAAAATAAAGGTGAGGTGCTGTATCCTGCTACGCCGATTCGATCATGGGGTCGTTTTTTTACAAACTCAGTTAAAAGCCGTTTAGCAGCACTGGATTTTGACTCCTCACTCCCATCAGGTGCTTTTCCTGCATAGGTATAATCCATACTTTTGCTTATATCCAGTAATAAGACAATATGCGCACCATAACCGATATGCTCTCTACTCTGCTGCCCTCTATTTAACCCAGCTAACGCCAATACTAGAAAGGTAATGGCTGCTATAGCGATCATCTTTATTAATACAGATATAAAGCTAGACAATATATCCGCTGGTAATATCTGTACTGAAGGGTAGTGACTTTGGCTAACGCCATTATTAAATAAGGGTAACAAGTTGAGTAATAAAGCCAATAATACCCAGGGATAATCAACCGCGAGATTCATCGCTTGCCTCGTTCTATTTCTAGGCAATGTTGACAGAGTTCTTTGATTTTATTGCTATCAGTTTTATTAACGGGTGCATTAGTGCTAAAAAAATATTGATTGGAGTACTTAAAAAACCAGTTCAATTCATTATTGAGTTGCTGGTAACTGGGGTGGTGATTATAGAAATCAGCTAGTTGATGTTGAAATAAAGGCTTGCCATTTAGCTGGTTTAACGCGCGGTGCATAACCCTCAACATATTCTCTATATCAGTATTGGGTAATTGAGATAACCGTTTAGCAGGTCGTTTAAATATCTGATATTTTGGTAAAAAACTTAAACACCCATAAAGCCACGCTAAGTAAAAAGTGATTATAAAAGCAATCAGTAAACTTACGAGAAGGCGGTAATATGAAGCTGTGTAATCAAGCAAAGGTGCAGGGGAGTCTGGACGCATATACTCTTTACCCTCATCCTTTCGTATTGCCAGTTCTCGTAGAGGTGCAGTGGTAAAATTCCAGTATGGAACTTGTTTTTTTGTCGTGTTCCCAAACTGCTTGAATTGCAGCGTAAAGCTGGGTATCTTAAGCATCTTTACTTCTAAAGGTGCATAAAAAAGCTGGTAGGTTAAATCTATTTGATAGTGTATACCCTGGTGAATTTTATTTTTATCAATTTTAATCTTATTTAAATTAAGCCAGCGATTAACTTTTCCTTTATTAGGAAGACTATTGTATTGCAATGCCATCCCATCTCTTACATCGACCACAATACGCTGTTTTATTTCATCACCAATCACATAGCCAAAAGGTCGAGGGGTTTGTACTTGAAAAGAAATAATCGGCTCACTTAGGGTACTAGAGCAACTATTCAAAATAAAACAGATAAAAATAACAAAAAGAGTAAAGTGCATCTGTTTTAACCTGTTATCTGTAAAAAGTATTGATTGATTAATGAAGCACTATAACCTTGCTCCATAAAAATGGGTTCACAACCAAAACGCCTAAAACAGTGCTGTAATTGTTGTTGTTTTTGCTTAAAGGCGAGTTGAATTTTAGTTTTTAATGAGGGTCGCATCCATAGAGTGCGTGTTTTACCTTGTTCCATATCAGTAAGTTTCACGATACCCCACCGAGGTAAATCACTGCTTTCTTTTTTATCCCATAAGACTAAAGGAATCACCGTATGCTTATTTAGTCGTTGCATTTGTTGTTCGATGAATGACTCTGGCATATAAAAGTCAGATAATAAAAACACCAATGCTGAACTATCGGGTAGATAATCTGCAGCTTGTAATAAACCACTTGCCTGACCTGAGAGTACTGTTGATTTGAGTTGTTTAGCTATTTCATTTGCTCGCCCTTGTTGAAGCGTGGCTGGCGAGATCAGTAAGGGTGATTTCAATTGGTCACTACAACCGACAAATCCAAAACGGTCCCCTATAAGGTGAGTCGATTTGGCAATTGATAATAAACAATCAATAACAGCTTGCTGTTTATGATATTGCCCTTGATACCCCATTGAGGCGGACAAATCAGCAAGTAAAAATACATTCAATCGAGATTGCTGTTGAAAAGATTTAACTTGGTATTGCGAAAAAGGATTGAGCATACTGGCTCGTAAATCAATATGTCTTGGGTCAGGTGCTGCAATTAAAGGTTTATGTTGCTTAAAGAGCAATCCGTTACCCACGGTTTTACCCGTATGGGCACCTGGAAAAACATTATATTGAGCCGATTTGCGATAATAAAAGATATTATTTTCTATCATCTTACGACTGATTGATAACTAGCATAACAAAGGCTACGCTCAATATAAGATACACAGGTAGGCTATATTTTATTGGACGACTAATAATGAGATTGACAACGCCTGAGTAATTTTTCTGTTGCCGGTTATAAAGTGATTCGCCCAATAACCAAAGCAATGAATTGGCAATAATTAATGCCACAATACTGAATAGACTTGCCTCAGTAAATAAAAAAGATTTTGATATAAGTAACGCGGCACGATCATTTGAATGTATAAGATTAGCGAATAAAATTCCCAGTATTAACGCACCCTCATCAAATGCAACCAGAAAAAAACTATAATTAAAATAGCGAAAACGCTGGCAACTTGCTTTGAGTTGTGGGTAGCGATTAGCCAGATAAACTAGCGGTAGACTCAGGCAAAAAAGCAGTAAACCAATAATACTGATAAGCGACCAAAATTTAACACCGATAGCTGAGTTAAGCGAGGCTGTATAATACGAAGCATAAGAAACACCACTAAAATGATCCAAACGTTCGGCAATAAGGGCACAAACAAACCCAACACCTGTCCAGTTAAAATAAACACCCATTAGATCCCTGAATCCACTTTCAGGCGTTATTGCTTTAAAAAACTCTTGTTTTGTCATAGCTTTGTTATTCCATCATTTATTAGTATAGCTTTCCTATTATCAGGAAATACTTGTTTATGAGTGGCATACCGTCACAAAATTTATTCATTATGGCGCGGCTATTTGCTCCAAAATACCGGTTATTAATTCTGGCATTAATTGTTCTTGTCGATAACTATAGATTGGGTTTAAAAAAATTCGGTGTGCCATCGTGACCTGAAATATTGCCTGCAAATCTTCTGGCAATAAAGTTGTTCTATTTTCCAGCCATGCATTTACTTTAGCGGCACGTATTAAAAAACTCATACCTCTAGGGCTGGCTCCAGACTGAATAAGTAGATCCATCTCTACATCAGCTAATTGAATACCGTATTTTTTAGGATCTTTACTGGCCTTCCATAAATCAAGTGCATATTCTTTTAACTTTTCACTTGGCTGTATACTTTGTTGAATCTGCTCAGCTAACTCATTTAATTGATAATAGGCAATTTTTCCTGTTTCTATATCACCAATTAAGCTATCGACATCATGAAAACGCGTATTAAAAATAAGTTCTTTTAAAAGATGATCATCTGCTGGCATATCAATATTGATTTCCATCATAAACCGGTCTCGTGCCGCTGCGGGCAGCTCAAAGGTTTCTTCTTTTTCTATCCTATTTCTATCCGCAAAAACTTGTATATGAGGAAATTGATAGTCTTGGTTGAACGCATTGATACTACGTTCTGCCATGACTCTTAGTAATAAGGAGTGTACTTGAGGACGTGCTCGATTAATTTCATTAAAGAAAAAAGTGGCAAGACTTTCCCCTTGCTTAAGTAAAGGGCCAGGATCTACCTGTGGCTTACCTTTGCTATCAAGATAAGTGTAATAAATTAAGTCTGCAGGCATTAAATCTATGGTGCCTTCTATCCTTTGATAGTCACCGCCTAACCCTTGTGCAATGGCACGAAGTAAAGTAGTTTTCCCCACACCGACATTGCCTTCTAGTAATACATGACCGCGAGCAAAAACAGCAATAACACAATGCCTGACTGCTTGCTGCTGGCCTAAAATTGTGTGGTTGATTTGTTGCTCAAATTGTAAGGCTAAATCACGCCATTCACTGAGTTGATTATTCAAATTGATTATCCAAAAAAAACTCCGACTCGAAGGGGAGCCGGAGTGTTTAACTAATATTAATCTTTACTAGAAAAAGTCTACTGACTGTTTCCAGAAAGGGACTGTTACTAAAATAAAGTCGCAGTACCTTTAGGAGGAAAGATTTTCATCTTACCAAGATGAGGTGTCTTAAAGCTCATCTACGTCATATACAAACTGCCCCGTCTTTCTTAAATGAGCCACACGTTGCTTGTTACGCGTTTCCATTTCTTTAATCGAGATAGATTGTTTATTCAGTTCATTGGAGTCATGCTTAGGATCATATTTACTGCCTGCTACCTTTTCCGGGTAGCCTGGTTTGGGTTCCCAACAATTTCCGGGTTCTTTGCAGTTCGTTCCATCATAAGCCTGAGCTGTAAACGATGTCGCTGCTAACAAAACAGCTATTGATATTAGTTGCTTTTTCATTTGTCTCTCCTGAATTATTTTTTAAGCCATTTAGCTTTTTTGGGCTTGCCTGTATAGATTGACCGTATCCATGCCATGATTTTTAACATTTCATCAGTGTTAAAATTAACATACTGAGGTCCCATCATTCCATTAGCCCCCCCGAATAGCACCTCAAATAGGCCCTTATCAGTTGCGATAGCAGGATATGTCCAATAGTCATCAGCCAATCCTGGACCAATTTTTCCTTCAGCCTCATGCCCATGACATCCTGAACAACCAGTCATATACAAACTTTCACCATCTTTGATGGCTTTTTCATCCGTGTTATATGGATTTCGGCCTTCTTTCATAAACTCTTTAAAAGCAGGAGTATTCCCCCCTTTTTTAGCAAAACTCATGTCTAATACGGTGCCCAAAAGCGCATGGCGTAACGTTATATCTGCCTGTGCACTAGTACCAATGATGGCTGTTGCTAAGACAGCACTTGTTAATATTGTTTTAAACTTCATTTTTTAACCTTATTTAGATAACACTACTCAAACTAGCCCTTTGATACTAAAGGAATTCCTTCTTCTTCAAGTATTGCCTCAATTTCAGAACTATTCTGCTGAATAAAGGCATTCAATTGTTTTAATAACGTAGCCTCTCCTTTACTTACAGCCATAGAAGTACTGTAATGTTGCTCAACTTTTTTACCGTCTGCTCTTACACTATTATTGGGTACAACAGTCATTTTTAACGGTGTACTTGATTCTTTCACATATCGAGCAGCTGATGGCCCCCAAAGAACAGCAACTTCTGCTTTACCATTAGAAATATCACTAACCATCTTACTGGTATCATATTTAACATACTGGTTTCTGCGGGACTTAAACCCAACTAACGATTTGTTATAGTTAAATGTATCACTGTACCTTCCTATGGCGCGTATCATCACTTCTGATGGTGTCCCCGGAATATATCCAATATTTTGGACTGAACGTAAAACCTTACTATTCCAATCTTTTAAATCTAAATCATCAGCTTCACGTGAAATAAAGGTATAGGCTGAGCGATAGTAAGGCTTTGTTGTTAACACTCTAGGGTCGCCTGCATCTACTCCAATAACTACATCACACAAGCCTTTATTTAAAAAGTCTCGGACAAAATAGCGAGGGTCTTTCCAATAGACATATTTGATTTTTCGGTTTAGTTTTTGCCCTAATAAACGCGTTAACTTGTTTTCAAAACCTTCTCCTTTTTTATTAGAGTAAGGCATTTCATTTTCAGCGGCACAAACTTTAAGAACTTCACCTGTTGGGGTGGCAGCCATTTCTTGCTGTGCATTTGCAGCACAACCTGAAATTAATACCAGCCCAGTTAGGCAAAACAGTCTCGATTTTAGTATCATGTTTTTATCTGTAAATAATATATGGGAGGTCGGTGGATAAACAAATTGTTATCCACCTTGCTCAAAAGATTGTCGGATTACCTGTTATCACTTATCCAAACTATCTATTGCCTAGTCCAATGCAAAAACCATCACACCACCACCCATTTGAGTGTAATGAGCTAGCTCTTTAAAAGCACCTACCGCACCTAAACCCGCTGTTGGATCTTGTAAATCAAACACTAAACCCACACCCGGCCAGCCACCAACACCATAGTAAATAGCAACATACTGCTTACCATCATGCTTGTAAGTAATCGGGTGTCCTATCACACCAGAAGGCAATTTAAACTTCCAAAGCAACTCACCATTTTTAGAATTACGCGCTTTAAGGTAACCATCTAAGGTACCGTAGAAGACCAAATCACCCGCTGTTGCCATAGTACCGCCCCAAACTGCAAATTTTTCAGGTACTTCCCACTTCATTTCGCCTGATACAGAATCCATTGCTTTAATTTGACCTAATGTTCCTTTTGGCCCAGGGTACATATTAAGTGTTGCTCCAACAAAGAACTGGCCCGCACGGTATGGCAACATGAACGGTTCCCAATCCATACAGATATGGTTGGTTCCCATAAAAAATGTCTTTTTGACAGGGTCGTAAGATTCAATCCCTTGGTTGTGATAACCCATCGCAGAAGGGCAAATTCCTTTTGCTTCATGATCCATATGTGTTGAATACTCAGGATCTCTAATAGGCAAACCTGTTTTTAAATCTACTTTTTTAACCCAGTTAACCGTATCATCAATTTTGAAAGCATTAACCAAATCACCATTTTCACGATTTAGGGTATAGACCAAACCATTTCTATCAGGGTGAGTCAGCAGCTTAGTCATTTTTCCATTGACCATTTGCTCAGATAAACCCATGTAATTTACACCGGCATAGTCCCACTCATCATGCGGTGTTTTTTGGTAACCAAATTTTGCTTTACCTGTATTTACATCTCGCCCCCAAATGGTCATTGTCCATTTGTTATCGCCTGGACGCATGGTTTCATTCCAAGGTGCAGGGTTTCCTGAGCCATAGTAAATCATTTCTAAATCAGGGTCATAAGCATACCACCCCCAGTTAGTTCCACCACCAATTTTCCAAGCGTCATCTTCCCAAGTTTTAGTCCCTAAACCGAACTGACCATAATGTGGGTTATCTTCATTAAAACCTTTCCCTATGCCAATATCCTTATCTGGACCTGTTGCATAGACACGCCACACTTGGGCTCCATCTTTGAGCTTATACGCTGTTGCATAGCCTCTCACACCCAGTTCAGCACCCGCACTACCAACGATGACCATGTCCTTAACAACAAAAGGGGCAGAGGTTAATGTAGACCCCATTGAAATATCTGAATTTTCCATTTTCCAGATCAACTTACCTGTTTTTGCATTAACGGCCACTACGTGTCCATCTAACTGGTCTTGAATAATCATTGCAGGGTAATCTTTAGTCCCCGGCGCATAAGCCACACCCCTGTTGACCACATCGCAACATGCAACAGCTCTAGCGGCTGGATTCTGCTTAGGTTTATATTCCCATAAAATCTTACCCGGATCATCCAAATCAATCGCAAAAATATTATTCGGAAAGGGTGAGTGAACATACATAATGCCATTAACCACCAAAGGGCCACCTTCATGTCCATTCAAAACACCGGTTGAAAATGACCAGACTGGTTTTAATTTATTTACATTCTGAATATTAATCTGGTACATATTACTGTAATGGCTAGCATCGTAATCTTTAGTCTGCATGACCCAGTTAGTATTCTGCTCAGATAAATCTTCTAATTTTTTATTGGCACTGGCTGATTGTGATACAGCTATTAGTGCACTGGAAACTAGCATGCCAGCCCCCACATTCCGAGCAAACTTTTTAATTTGCATATTTCCTCCAGATTGACTTTTATTATAGAAAAGCATTTACCAAATCATTTAAGTGTTTTTATTAAGCTACTTGATCAAGCTCTTGGTGAATTGATAAATGCTTGGGCTTATTCTATGAACTTAAGCCCTGCTTTAATACGGAATAAATGAAAAAGTAGATAGGAATAAATCTGTATTTACCTGGGGAAATTTTCCCAATTACAACCGACTCTTTATAAAAAGGAAAAGCTCCTATATCTATTAAAACCAGAGTTGGTCATTATGGGCTTTTTACTTTGAGCTCTTTGAGTGTTAATTATGGGTAAAATCTCAGTATTACTCGTTGATGACCATGCTGTTGTCCGAGCAGGCTATAAATCTTACTTATCTTTGTCGGATAAAATAGGTGATATTTATGAGGTAGACAGTGGTGAAATGGCTTGTCAACAATATGCACAACAACCCGTAGATGTCGTTATTATGGACTTATCTATGCCAGGCATGGGCGGGTTAGAGTGTATTCGTCGCCTGATAAGTCGCACCCCAGAATGTAAAATTCTTGTTTTCAGTATTCATAATGAAATAATTTATGCAAGTCGCGCCATTAAATCGGGTGCAAAAGGGTTTATCAATAAAGGTAGTTTACCCGAAACACTGGTAACAGCTGTCTGCTCCATTGCACAAGGACAAAGTTATATTGAAGCAACCATGGCTCAACAACTTGCTATGAATATGATTACAGAGCAAGGTGATGAGTATAAAATCAAACAACTTTCTCCTAGGGAGTTTGATGTATTTTGCCTTCTTGCGAATGGCAGGAACTCTCACGAAGTGGCAGAAAAATTACATATTAGTTATAAAACTGTTTGCAACCATAGCACTGCTATTAAAGAGAAACTAGCGGTTAAAACACTTTCTGAATTTACCTTAATGGCGGCTCGGCAGGGACTTATACAAACGTAATAAGAGTCAGGCTAAATTAGCACCTTTTGTTACCGCATTTAAAAAATATGATAACTTATTGAATACACTCCTTTACTTTTCCAACAAACTGTCCAAAAGCACGAGTTCCATCACCTACGTGAATACGCTTTATTTCCTTATCAGTCTGGCTATCAAAGGCACTTAACGTTCCATCGAACCAGTTCAACACAAACAAATGCTGGTTTTCCTCATCCACAGCAATATTTTCAGGATACGCACCTGTCTTCAAGGTATTGATTGTTTCTTGTGTTATAGAATCCAATACACTGACAGTGTTTTCCAATTGATTACTCACATAGACCTTATGCTGTTTTCTATTTACAGCAACGCCATAAGGCAAGGCATTTGCCCTACTTTTACTCGTTTTATTTCAGTTAAACTAAGTAAATCAACAATACTAAGCGTATTGCCTTGAGAGTTTGCGATATAAGCAAAGCGGTTATCCATAGCAAGGGCAAAAGGTGCTTTTCCAACCGAAATATTTTTAATTAAGGTAAATAAATGACTATCGATTACTGAGATATTATTACTTTCTCTATTCAATACCCATACTTGAGATTCACAGGCATTTGTGGCTATACCTGCAGGTGATTTTCCAACAGGAATTTTTCTTATTATCTGTCCAGTACCTGGATTAATAACCACAACGGAATGATTATACCAATCACTAATAAAAAGAAGTTTATTGGCAAAAACCGCACCAAACGGGCTACCTCCAACACTCACATGCGCCAAAGGAATAAGTTTCTCACTATCAATAAAACTAACCATACCCTGTTCAGGGTACGTGACTGCAAACCATGAATTATGAGGGCTAATTGCAATACCTGCAGGACCTTTAAGTGTTGGTATGGTCGTTTTTAAGGTTAAATCTGAACGTTGGAAGACACTAACGCCTTCACCCTGTTGATGATTAATATAGAAATAAGGATCACTCGCTACAATAGAAGCAAAGCAATACATCAACAGGATAAGACTTAATTGTAGCATTTTTTATTTTTCCACTGCGTCTTTTAGGCCTTGCAATCCACTTTCAATAAAACTATTCATTGCTTTTACTGCGGCTTCATCACTTAGACTTTTAGGAGGCGTATTACTCGTATCACCGCGATAAAAACGGCTTTGCCATTTAACCTTTGTTTTATTTCCTTCAGCAATTAATTGAATGGCTGTCGTATAAGAACTAACAGGAAAAACCTCAGTATTTTCAGTTTTTAAGCGATAATTATATTCATGGTCTTTATCACTGTAGTAATCCAGACCTTCTTCTAATATACCACTTTCTAATGTTAACTTACGTTCACTACCTGATTTATTTTTACCATCTCCTGTACAGGAGATAACATCGGGATGCCAGAGTGCCATATCATCAAAGTATTTTATTACCTCCCAAACCTTTTCTATCGGGGCATCAATAATGATACTTTTATCGGCTTTTTGGGGGGTGGGGCCATGGGCATTCGCTGCTATTGAAAAAATTGAAAGAATACTAAAAAATAGTGTGCTTAGTTTCATGTTAACCCCTCTTTATATTAAAAGAGTTATTATCAATAATAACACCCATCCTGTAACGGGAATGATTCTCGCTCTTCTCTGGGAAATTTTCCTTTTAATTTTTTTTGGCTAGTTATTTCTACCTGTTCAGATTCTCTTTTTCCGTTAATGCTTCAAAACCCCCAGTAAAATGGCTATATGTGCTATTTCAGCAATGCTGGATACTTGTAACTTTTTCTTAATCTGCGTGATATAGTTTGCTACTGTTTTATACCCTAGGCACAATTCCACAGCTATTTTATGTGCCGTTAAACCCTTTGCCAATAACCGAAACACATCAAACTCTCTCGCCGAAAAAGTTTGAATAATTAAATGGAAATCATGTTGCTCCAAAGCTTCACTCATATTTTTTTTAAGTAAGCCCTCCTCAACATAAGCTTGTCCGTTATAAATAGCTTCTATGGTCTCGGGTAAAATTTCAGGCGCACTATTTTTAGTAATGTAGCCCTTTGCACCTGCATTTAGTGCTCTATTCACATAGACCCTTTCATCATGCACACTAAAGACCAAAATATTTACTTTTTTATGCCGCAAGGCTAAACGTTTGATCGTTTCTAAGCCCCCAATGCCTGGCATAGATAAATCCAGCACAACAACATCAGGCAAGCAAGCAGGGTAAAGTTGAATAGCTTGCTCCCCACTCTCGGCTTCAGCCACTACCTCAATATTGGGTGAAGTGGCCAATAACAGCTTAAAACCTGCTCTTACCACAGCATGATCATCGACTAACAAAACTTTAATTGTATATTTCATGCTAAGGGAATTTCCGCCGTAATTTTCATACCTTTGTTAACTTCTGTATGTATTTTAAAATGACCACCTAATAATTTCACCCTTTCTTCCATCCCCAACAGACCAAACCCTGAGATTAATTGATCAAGATCACAACCTACACCATTATCAGTAACTATCAAAACCAGTCTATCTGGATCATCTTTGACTTGAAGGCTAACCGTAACCCGACTGGCTTGTGCATGACGAATGCTATTGGTTAAACTTTCTTGTATAACTCGGAAAATTTGTATCACCGTGGTTTGCTCTATATAGTCAACTGCATCATCGTAATGTAGAATAAATACCGTTGATGTACTTCTTTCTTCCCAATGTTGAAGTAGGTCTTCTAACGTAGCTTTCAAGCCTAGCTCTGTCAGTATTAAAGGGTGTAACTGCTTCATCATTGAGCGAACAACGGTTACTAAATGATCACAAATTTTGATAATAGATGTAGTAATTTGCTGGGTATCCGCTTTTTCATGAGCAGCTGTCACGGCCATTACCTTGATGGCTGTTAAGGATTGACCAAATTCATCATGTAACTCTTGAGATAAAAGCCGCCTTTCCTCCTCTTGAATTTCCAATGAATGCTGAGTCAATGCACGATTTTTCTTTTCAGTTTTATCTAACACATCAGTCATATGGTTAATGGCTTTAGCTATATCATCATATTCTCGGGTTGAAAATCCCATTAGCTTGTTCTGATAGTCTCCCGTCTCGATAGCTTTTAGGTGCTCTAAAATTGAATGAATAGGTTTTATCGTTTTATTAAATACTACTTGTACTGAAAGAAAGGTCAAGAGAACAAGAACGACCAAAGAGCTAAAAAATGCAATACTTTCTTGCCAAGCTTCGGAAATTTCATCCATGGGGTTAGCTTGAATAATCAGTTTTAATGGTAAACCATTGCGTACTTCAATGGGATATTCTATCTTTGGATACTCTCCTTTCACTAAATTAATAAACCAGTCAGGTGGTGTTTCATCTGTCTTATTTACTAAGTGGTGAGTGGAAATATTAACTATCTCACCTGTCAAAGTTTTTAGTTGTATTTTTAGGTGTCTTGTCTGCTTCAAATGGCTCAATCGAAACAACCAATCAGTCTGGTGGGTTTTATTGGATTCCATTCCAATTTTAATTAACTGCAGAACTAAACTAATAGAGGAATCAACCTCATTATTAACCGATTGCCGTGCCTGCCAAATACCAATAGAACCGCCTAAAAGAAAAATAGATAATGAAATCAATAAAATTCTGACACTAATTTGATAACGTAAGCTCATTGGGAAAATTTCCTTATTTTAGAGTGGTATTCCAAACATTCACTGAAAAGTGCTATCTTGACACACCCATATAAATTTATACAAGGTTTACCATGAAGCGAATTTTAGCGACGCTGTTATTGTTAATAAGTTATCAAGTTAACTCAGAAACAATATTTATCACATTGGAAAAAGATAATGCTTTAGCTATTGTCGACCCTATTACAGGTAAGTTGCTAAAAACAATTGCCATAGGTCAACGCCCTCGCGGTATTGTATTAAGTAAAGATCAGCAACAACTTTATATTGCCACCAGTGATGATGATACCATTCAAGTCATTGATATTAACACCTTAAAATCTATAGGTACTTTACCCTCTGGGGAGGACCCCGAAACTTTTGCAATGAACCCATCAGGTACCCAACTATACGTATCTAATGAGGATGACAGCCAAGTTACTGTGATTGATATTAATAATGCTAAAGTTATAAAGACCATACCTGTTGGTGTAGAACCAGAATCTGTTACCGTCAGCTCTGATGAAAAATGGGTGGTCAGTGCCTCTGAGGCGACCAATATGGTGCATTGGATAAACAATAAAACATTAACTGTTGAAGATAATACACTGGTTGACCCTCGACCAAGAGGCTTAAGCTTTAGCAATGACAGTCAACAGCTTTGGGTTACTTCGGAGATGGGGGGAACAGTCACAGTACTAGATGCAGAAAAGCATACAAAAATTAAAACCATTAGTTTTGACATTACAGGAGTAAGCAGCGATAAAATCCAGCCTGTTGGTGTGATTATAGATAAGGCAAACCATTGGGCTTTGGTAGCATTAGGCCCCGCGAATCGTGTCGCTTTAATTAATGCCCAAACATTTGAGGTGGAAAAGTATTTTCTGGTAGGACAAAGAGTCTGGAACTTAGCTTTTTCACCCGACCAAAAAAGAGTGTATACCACTAACGGTGTAAGTAATGACCTCTCTATTATTGATTTGGAGTTAATGAAAGTCACCAAATCAATTGCTGTGGGACGTTACCCCTGGGGCTTAGTCGTTAAGTAATTGATTGCAGGGTTAGTATTTATACTCTAACCCTGCAATGCAGATAACAATATTATTTTGTTTCGTCAGCTTCTTCACCTATTTGCCATTCCTCAATAGCAACTTCGATAATTTTTCCTGTTGCGGCATCTACCTCAACTTTTGTTTCAACATTTTTAGAGTTAACAATATCGAATTCATACGAGGCGTCACCATTCGCTTCAATTTCATATTCAACCTCTTCAATAACACCAGGATAAGCTTTTAAAGCAATTGCTTTAGCATCTTCTTCCGTTACTTTCATTTTACTTTTGAAAGCTAGGCTATTGACTGAGCTAACTTCTGATTCGGTTTCAAAAACTTTACCTGAATTTACATCACACATGAATTCCCATTCAAAGCCATTTGCATCTTCAATCTCTATTTCATAAACAGCTTTACCCTCAGCATTAAGCTTTTCTAGTTTTACTATCTCACCAGTCTTTTGTTTTTGAACTGTACTTATACACTTTTCTATGCCTTGGTCAGCAGCATAGGTATTGAAAGAGCTTAAAATGGCTAAAATAACAGCACTTCTAATAATTGTTTTTTTCATTGGTAACTCCAAAAAGGGAAATAAATTCTTTAATTCAGGAAAAATTCCTAATTTTTGGGAATTATAGCACCTTACCTTTAACCAGTCCCTGTTTTATTGCTAGTTTTAAAATCTGTTGTTGTCCCTTTACCCCTAATTTTTTTCTGATTTGTGCCTGACAATTAAAAGCCGTTTTAATTGTGACTGATAATATTTCCGCAATTGATTGAATAGAGTAATCCTCTGCCAGCATGCAAAATACATCATACTCTCGGGCTGTTAACTGTTTAAAAGGTAACAATGTTTTCTTTATTTGTCGTAAAGCTAAAATTTGAACAAAATCACTCTCAAGATATAACTCTCCATTGGAAATAGTTTGCAAACAATCTTGTAATGTTTTCTCATTAACTTGATTTAGAACCCCTGATGCACCAAGCTGCAGGCATTGTAATGACTGTTGAATTTCAGTAGAATTTATTATCAGCCATTTTACAAGTTGATTTTTTTGCTGGTATAAATGGATTTGCTGAGTAATTTCTTCCATACCTAATGCGGCATCAAAAAAAATCAGGTTTAATAGTATTTTTTTGTTTGGTAATTCTTCCAGCCTTGTAATTTTATATACCGAAACATCCTTCAAACACCTAAACAGTTCAACACAGAGAAAACTTTCTTTTGTTGAGGAAACTAATGAAATATTCATAATAAGTTAAGTGGTATAAGTATCCAATTTTAATAATTATACGCAAGTAAAAGAAAACCCAATGTCAGTACATAACTTATAACGCGACACTCAGGAGCATTTTGAGATGGCTTCATCATCTCATAAATATCTGACTGGAGCTATTTGTTGTCAGGTTTTCGACAATAGATAGTTTTGGTCAGATTCTCCTGAGCGTCGCGTTGTCGGGCGCGCGTTAGCGCGCCCGACAACATTAAAATAACCAGCTCGTCTGGTTGATTTTTTGGTTATAAAACTTAGTATTCAGAAAACTTTCTGACATTTTCTATCCATTTAGCAAAAAATTTACAATCTCGTTCCATAGCAGTCAACCCAACATTTTTCATCGCTATACTCCCATGCCTAAGTTTTCTATAAGATGGAGATTTCAATAATCTATCTAAATGTGCTGTTGGTTTTGTTTCTGGTTTGTCGTTGATATATTCTGGAGAATGAGCATTATTTTTAATAGTAGTTAATTTTTCTGTAGCATTTCCCCAGCTTTTATTAACACAAGTGATCCCATCAATATCACTAAATAATAGCGCTTCAAATTCATGAGCTTGAATATAGGGCAAAAAACGTTTTGGATCACATTTTGTAGTATTTATAATATCTTCATACCATGAACTTGTTAATAGCCGTAATTTTTCTGGTAACGGTAAATTATCAATATCTTTATAAGACGGAAAATCTGTCTCTAGTTTATACAAATCAATTAATGTTGTTACAAAAGGCTGGTCTTTTTGTTTTAAAGTACGCTCTATATCACGCTTGATTCGAGCATAATTTAAAGCACCTCCTTTTTTTCCAGGAGAGGTCGCTACAGTTTGTCCGGATAGTGATAGATTTAATTCATAGAAATTTGGAGCAAGGATATCACGTACAAAGGTTTCCTCTGTTTGTCCTTCACAAATTATGCAAACTCGTTTCATTTGGATGGTCTCCCACCCAAGATATTACGTTTCCATAAATCACCTAAACTAAATTCATCCAACCACTCAGATAGATCATCTTCATCCAGACGCTCAAAAGTGGAAGCTCCATCCTTGCGTTGAACAATAACAACATTTTTAGCTGAAAAATGATTTAATAGTTCGACTGACTGAGTAGAAATAATAACCTGTTTTTTTTCAGATACTTCTTGCAGCATATCGGCTAATAAATTTATTGCATAAGGGTGCAAACCTAATTCAGGCTCATCAATAATAATTGTATCTGGCAATAATCTTTCTGGTTGGAGTAATAGTACTGTTAAACATATAAATCGTAATGTTCCATCAGAAAGAGTGTGGGCACGATAGGGAGAGTCAGGATCACCTTGCTCCGTCCATTCTAGTTCTACTTCTTCAGGCAAAGGGTCTCGGACAACAAAATCACCGAAAAATGGAGCTGCTAACCGTATTGTTTCAACCATCCGTTGATAGGCATCCGGAAATTTTGAATGTAGTCGTGCGATATAAGCAGCTAAATTTGCAGCATCAGGCTTTAGTTTGATATTTTGATTACTTGGGTGTAACTGTTTAACTTTAGCTTCAGCACTGGTATCGTGAAAGTGATAAACACGCCAGATTTTAATTGCTGGTAATACATATTCGCTTACCTTGGTAGGAGTTTTTATTAATTTTGCTTCTTCATGTGCATTTCCTAAAGCATCGGGGAAATTTCCAAAAGCTCCCTCAAACCAAGTTTCCTCTTTACGAAACATCATTCGGTTGTCTTGGGTTGCTGATAACGCGATACGGTATCCATTTACACCAAAATAAAATTCGGCTTCCATTTCTTTAGTACGTTTACGCCCACCATATAAAATAGTATCTGGCCCTGCATTATCTTTTACATACAGTTGTAAATGGCCTTCAGCTAAAGCAGCCAACATTTTAAATAAACTGATTAAATTACTTTTACCCGCACCATTAGCACCAATCAATACATTAAGGTTATTAAAATTAAAGTTTTCCAAGTGTTTTATTGACTTGTATCCTTTGACTGTAATTTTATTAAGTTTCATCAGACCTTTATCCTATTAATCATTATAGGAGTGTACAGGGTATATACAGTTTTTTCACAATTGATTATTTTTCAGGATAGTATAAATTATTTTGTGTAACTGCTTATTATTAATCTCTAATATGAGAGGATAAGCAGTTATGAATAAAAAAGAACTTGAAGCTTTTACACGCGAAGCGGCTAAAAGTATAAAAAACAGAAAAAGACCTCGGTAATTTCACTCAAATGTTAGCTAAAATGACCGTAATGAGTTTCTTTTCTGGTTCTTACCTTCGCAGAAGGCATATAACAAGAAATACAAAAGCTAAAGACCCCTTTGTGCGCAGGCCATACCACTAAAATAATGATCCGTAGAGGCAATCCCTTGTGGTTCCCCCTACGGTATTAGCACTTGTCTAATGGGTGAAAAAAGGAGGGTGGAATTATTTAATGTAGATAAATTTTAGTTTTTTACCCCCCCGTTAATTAGATCACTTTTGGATTCCTTATTAATTCTAAGCCTTTAATATCAATACCCTATTTATTTATCCCTGATGGTTCAGGCGAAGCTAAAGCCACTCTTCCAAGGTGTTTTCACTAAGATTATTTAAGCACCTACCTACTCGCCACTTCCAGCATGGTCAATCAAGGTTTTCGGTAAAGTCTTTTTTACTTTTACGCCTAGTTCTACAAAACTACTGGCTTGGCGAATTAGATTACCATGCCCTGTCGTTAGTTTATTCATCACTCCATCATAAGTTTTATTGGCAGTGTTTAATTGATTCCCCAGCTTTTCTAAACCTTCAACAAAACCTCTGATCTTGTCATATAAAGAACCGGCCTTTTCGGCAATAACTCTGGCATTTTCATTTTGCCTTTCATAGCGCCAGATATTTTCAATAGTCTTTAAGGTTGCCAATAGTGTTGTTGGAGTAACGACAATGATTTTATGTTCAAAAGCATCAGCAAATAACTTTTCATCCGCTTGGAAAGCGGCTATAAAAGCCGACTCAATTGGCATAAATAACAATACAAAATCAAGTGATCGCAAACCTTTTAAGCCAGAATAATCTTTCTCACTTAAACCTTTAACATGATCTCTAACAGATTTTACATGTGCTTTTAGCGCATTAGCTACATCTTGCTCGTTTTCTACAGAGCAATATTGCTCGTAAGCAAGTAATGAAACTTTTGAATCAACGATAACATCTTTACCTTCAGGTAAGCGGATTATTACATCAGGTTTAAAAAGATTATTTTCTTCATCTCTAAAGGCACCTTGGGTTTCATACTCGATACCTTTACGCAATCCTGACTGTTCCAGCACTTTTTCTAAAATCATTTCGCCCCAGTTACCTTGCGCTTTTTTATCTCCTTTTAGTGCGCGAGTCAGATTTAAAGCCTCTTGGTTCATTTTTGCTGTATCTCGACGCAGAGAAGCAATCTCTTCCCGTAGGGAAATTCTGTCTTTAGTTTCGTTCTGGTAAACAGTCTCCACTCGTTGTTTAAAATCTGTTAACTGACTTTTAATAGGACTGACAATATGCTCCATGCTTATTTTATTTTGCTCAGAGAATTGCTTACTCCTATCTTCAAATATTTTATTTGCTAAGTTTTCAAATTGAGCTTTTAACTGAGTTTCTGCATTTTGTAGTAATTTTATTTTTTCAGCTGTATTTTTTTCTTGCTCTTGCTGCCTAGTTTTTAAAGCCGTATTTTCTGTTTTACTCTGCAATAATTGTTGCTGGATTTGCTGGAAATCATTGGACTGACTTTCAAATTGAAAAATCTTTTCTTCTGCAATGGCAAGTTTTAATTGCAATTGTTGATTTTCTTGTGCTTTTAAATTTAAATCATCAAGCTGTTGCTGGTTTTGCAGAACAAGCTGTTTTTTTGCTCGCCAAAGTATTAAGACAATACTTATTAAAACCATAAAGATAGCCGCAACCATTACCGCTACAAAAAATAAATTATTTTCCATTTTTTACTGCTTTGCTTACTAAAGAGCGAGGAGTATTTTGTACTTTTATATAGCCTTGATTTTACTTTCACTACGTCAGGGCTACATAACATTAATTGGTTAAACTAATGTCTTAAAAACAATACTTGCAGCATCTAAGGTTTTTTCAATATCTTCATCAGTATGAGCGGCTGAAACAAAACCTGCTTCAAACGCTGATGGAGCCAAATAGACACCTTGCTCTAACATGCCATGAAAAAAGCGTTTAAATAATTCTTGGTCACATTGCATAACTTGAGAGAACTGACTAATATTTTCTTCTTGGGTAAAAAACACCCCAAACATGGCTCCCACCTGATTAGATGCCATTGAAATACCGGCTTGTTTAGCTCTTTGTTTTAACCCTAAAACCAATTTTTCCGTAGTTTTGCTTAATTTGTCGTAAAAACCTGCAACAGAAATAAGGTCTAGTGTTTTTAATCCAGCAGCCATTGCTACAGGATTCCCAGAAAGGGTTCCGGCCTGGTAAACAGGGCCTAATGGTGCTAAGCATTCCATTATTTTTTGCTTACCACCAAAAGCGCCAACAGGCATACCACCACCAATGACTTTACCTAATGTCGTTAAATCGGGGGTTACTTGATAAACACCTTGCGCGCCATGCAAGCCAACACGAAAGCCTGTCATCACTTCATCAAAAATTAATACACAAGCATGCTCATCACAAACCTGGCGTAATGTTTCTAAGAAGCCCGCAACCGGTGGAATACAGTTCATATTTCCGGCAACTGGCTCAACAATAATGCAGGCAATTTCATCGCCTATTTCAGCAAACGTTTTTTCCACTTCCTCACTATCATTATAAGTAAGGGTGATAGTATCAGCCGCAACAGCTTTAGGAACGCCAGGAGAGCTGGGCACCCCTAAAGTTAAAGCACCTGACCCTGCTTTAACTAATAAAGAGTCTGAATGGCCATGATAACAACCTTCAAACTTAACAATTTTATCTCTTCCTGTATATCCCCGCGCCAAACGCAGTGCACTCATGGTTGCTTCTGTTCCTGAGCTAACCATTCTGACCATATCCATTGCGGGAACAAGTTCACAGACTTTAGTCGCCATAACAGTTTCTAGCTCTGTAGGCGCACCAAAACTCAAGCCTTTTTCTGCAGTTTGCTTAACCGAGTCAATCACTTCAGGATGAGCATGACCCAAGATCATGGGCCCCCATGATCCAACATAATCAATATATTGTTTATTTTCACTATCAAAAACATAAGCACCTTTGGCATGATCAATATAGACAGGCGTTCCACCCACCCCACTAAAGGATCTTACTGGTGAATTAACTCCCCCTGGGATTACTTTTTTAGCTTCGGAAAATAAGTTATTGGCGTTAGTCATAGTTTGTTTTATTGTAACTACTCAGTGGGGGTGAGCTTAAAATGGAGTATAAAAACACCTGTAGAGCGGACTTCAGTCTGCTCTACAGTAAGATAATTCATATTTACTTTGCTTTTAATCAGTGTATTAAATGTAATAGTCCTATTTTTTAATTAAGCTCTACAATATGAAGGAATCCAGCTTTTTTCTATCATATAATCAGGAAGTTGATTAAAATCAAACTCCTCCCCGTCTTTAATCATTTGTTTAACATCAAATAATTCACCCACTTCAGGAATATCATTAAAGAACAGGGTATAAAAAGGTTTGACCAACATTTTTGAAACTTTCATCCCAATAGAGCCAATAAAATTTCTTCTTTGTCCCACATGAGCGACTTCGTCAATGGTTATTTCAGCTAGTAATTCTTGTAAACGGTCACGCACTTCTGGCTCATCAGCAAAAAGTTCATTAATCTTTGCGCTTAAATGGCAATAAAAAGTAACGCCCATTAATTCAGTCACAAATGCAGGAGTATCCATTAAAAAACCAGGAAATTTTGGGAATTGTTCATAAATTTTTTCTTTAATAGGTCCTAGGGGAACCCATTCAACTTTATCTAAGCCACATGTTTTCAGCATTTCATCAAATAACCGAACATGACAAAATTCTTCTGCTAAATGTACTCGACTAATTTTATCTTCAATACTATGAGAATTTGCCATATCAGGCACTGAGTCCCAGGCTCCTTTGATCCCTACCCATTCATGCCTGGCAAATTTATACATGCCTGTTAGCAATAAAGTCTTTTGATCCAAGGTCTTTGGGTCATCTTGCATTTCAACATAATTACGATAAAAAGCATCGGGATTGGTAAGTGGAGTTTTTAGTTTTACAGGGTTATCCTGAAAATGTTTTAATCTAGCTCGTTTAACAGCTAAGTCACGATCGTCTTCAAATAGTTCACCACCATGTTGTTGGGTAAAATCCCAATAATCTTCAAAGTTAGCTTTTCTCTGTTCAGCGTTTGCCGGCGAAAAAACTGATAAATATTTTTTTGTACTCATTGCTTACCTTCTCCGTATTCTCAATATGTGTGTATTAATTAGTTTGCTCATACTTTCGTCTTATTGCTTCATCTCTGGCATCTTTTATTTCTCGAATGATACCCTTAACATTTGCTTTTTTACGGTTATCTGTAAAACGCCCAGTCAACTTAATATCTGGAGTCAACTTGCCACTCTGGTAGTGTTTCCAGATTTCTTTACAATAGCGAGTTTTTAATAGTTCTGGTGCAAATTGACCAAAATATCGGGCTAAATTTCTAACGTCTCTTTCCAGCATCATTGCTGCATTATTGTTTGCTGAGGCATCAACTGCCTGGGGTAAATCTATAATAACAGGTCCTTGACCATCAACCAGTATATTAAATTCAGACAAGTCACCATGAATCATCCCAGCACAGAGCATCCTAACCACTTCTTTAATCAGTAGACTGTGAAACTCTATAGCTTGCTCACTTGTTAGCTCAAGGTCACTAAGTCTTGGTGCAGCCGCTCCACTATCATCAGTTATCAGTTCCATTAATAACACACCTTCAACAAAATTATAGGGCTGAGGCACTCGAACACCTGCAAATGCAAGACGGTATAAGGCATCAACTTCAGCGGTTTGCCAAACATCTTCTTGCTGCTTACGCCCGTACTGACTTTTTTTCTTCATCGCGCGTGCTTGCCGGCTATTTCTTACTTTACGCCCCTCTTGATACAAAGCTTGCTTATGAAACCCTCGCTTATTTGCTTCTTTATAAACCTTAGCACAACGCACCTCGCCCTCAGATAGAACAACATATACAGCGGCTTCCTTACCACTTTTTAAAGGGTGAATTACTTCATCAATAAAGCCATCGACAACTAACGTCTCGAGGCTTTTTGGTGTTTTCATTGCCATTCTTATTTTATTTCCTAAACATTTAAGACAGTATGTATTTTAGCAAATTATACGTCCCCCTTGGTTAAGGATATAGTTTTATAATAATTCTTGACCTTATATCTCATTTTATTGCATTTTCAAAAAGGCTTTAGAGTGATACTTCTCTATTCTTGGACAGCCTCCTAGTGCCAAAAATATTTTAAATCAATACCATCTGAAAAATTAGTTTTTCTCATTTCCTCGAGAAGCAAGTAGTCATGCGAAATTAATCTAACAAAAATAAACATAAAGAAACTTCAAAATAGCACGGAGATCACAGAGAACAAGGCGGCTTAACGATCACAAAACCCCGCGTTCTCTGTGATCTCCGTGGTAAAAAGTTAGATCTTTTTGGCCTATTACTTAACATGATACATGCCTGCTGAAAATTCAATCCTCAGTTACCACAACATACTCTGTTTCTACCAGCATGTTTGGCTTCATATAGATAATGATCGGCAACGCTGATTAATTGATACTGATCATTGATATTGCCAAGCTCCTTATAAGTGGCAACTCCTAGACTGATCGATGATTGAAGAGCCTGACCTTTATAATTAAACTTGCTATCGGCAACTACTTGTCTTATCCTGTTTGCCAACAACACTGCAGCAGATAATTCTGTTTCACACAGTAAAACTGCAAATTCTTCACCACCAAACCGAGCAAAAATATCACATTCCCGTATAAGGGGATTAATGAGTGCCGCTATTTCAGTAAGCACAAAATCACCGGCTTGATGGCCGTATTGATCATTAAATAATTTAAAATAATCTATATCAAACAAGATTAAACTCAAAGCACTTTTATTACACTTAGCAAAACTAATTTCTTTTTCTATCGCCTCTGAAAAATAACGCTTATTATAAATTTGTGTTAAACCATCTTTAACGATCAATGTTCTGACTTGCTGATTGTAATCAGCCTCTTCAGAATCATGTAAAGAAAATTTTAAGAGAGTATCGGCTATTCGAATTTTGTCACCATTCTTTAATTGGCAACAACCAGTAATTTTTTTATTATTAATTTCTGTGCCGTTGGTACTGTTTAAATCGGTGGCTATAAAGTGTCCATCTTTTTTTTTGATTAACAGGTGGCGACGACTAATACTGCTATCAGTCAGAATAATTGTGGAACCATTACAGCGACCAAGAACTTTATCACCATCCAAAATAAAAATTTCCCCCAGTGAACTGCCCTTAATAATGGTAAGTGATGCTTGTTTTTCTGAAACTATTGCCTGCTTACTGCCAGTCTTTTTCCAGATCTTGGTTAATTGATCCATAGCATTTTTTACACTCTTTATTGGCGACTTAGGTTCATAGGGTATAGCATTGACAAGTATATTTTTTCAGATTATATCAATTCATCGTATTAGTCAACTATACTAGCGCCTAGGCAAAAGACTGAGAACCCAGAATTTTTTGGGCATAAACCACCGTGTTCTCTATAATTATTTTTGAATATTACTTTAAATTTCTTTTTGTTAAAATAATTTTGGTTTCAATAGAAACAAGCACTTAAATATTGGCTTTCTTAGGCACATGCCTTATAGGCTTGTTTGCTATATGCTTGGAAGATTTTTCCGGTTGTTAATCTGTTAAAAAAAACGTAATAGTCGTTACAACACGAACATCTTTTTCTATTTTTCCGGTATCACCATACTCTTCACCAGCATCACGAATATAAAAACCACCCTGCCTCGCATTTCTGATACCACCAACACTAACGCCTGCACTTTCAGCAAATTCATTAGCGGCAATACGGGCATTTTTAGTAGCTTCTCGTAACATATCTGGTTTAATATCATTTAGTTTGGTAAACCGGTATGCTGGGACTCCATTACTAATATTAATCCCTTGGGCGATTAGCTTATTTACATTAGCCCTTACCTTAGAAACTAGATCAACATTGTTGGTTTCTACACTAATTGATCCCACTAGCTGATGTTCTTGATCTACTAATTTTTGATTTTCATCTCGATATTCCCTGTAATTATATTCGATTATTCCAATTTCAATTTCTTCTTGTTTAAACCCATTCTTTTTTAATAATTTAGTGATAATTTGTTGATCTTCCTCGGCTTTTTTATAAAGCGCGCCAATGTCTTCACGGTTTTTTCCAGCAACACTGAATGTGAGGTTCCAGTTTGCACGGTCGGCTTTAACTCTTCGTTCTGCGAGGCCTTTAGCTTCAGCCGTATTAAGCGCAACCTTAGCGTTATACATGGTTTGTCCAATAAAATAGCCGCCAATTGCTATTCCAGCAGCCAAAAACATGCCAAGTAAAGATAGACCTAAATGATTTTCATTTTTCATAGTTAAAACACTTCAAATTATTTAATTAGAAAAAGGAGGCAAGCCTTGCATTTTGCAATGACTTGATTCACTGTTGAGTAATGACACCCAACTATCTTAGTATAAGTACCTAATTAATATGCCGCAATGATTGCTTTATTTCTGCTTTCACTTATTTCTTGTTATTCTTTTGGATTTATAGTAATTCTTCGGTACTGCTTTTGTGAGTCGTCTGAAATAACCAAGAGGCTATCCGAGAAGATAAACCATAGCGAGAGGAGTTCATTTTGAGTCCGTTTTTTAGATCATTTGAATATAATAGTTTACGCATGTAACGAAAATGATTGGGGAAACTGGCCAAAGCGGCTTTTCCATACTAGCGCATAGATACATGCAGGTAAAACAATGCAGGAGTATTTACCGAGTAAGTTTCCTATTCTCAGCCAGCCTCCTGGGCGCAGGTAAAAGTTAATTTTTGTTATTTTTAATTTGTACCTTCTCTTTATATTTGCTAGTTATTTAAAAAATCACTCCTAATTCATCTGCACGTCTAACCGTTTCCTCTAAGCTGCACTCTGCCATATCCAATACCCCACCAGAACCACTGTGCTTGTGATAGAAAAAAGAACATTTTTGATTTCTATATTTAACCCAAGTACGTTGAATATCCCTAAGTTGATTTTTCCTTTTCTGAGAAAGGTTCTTTACTGCCTTTTTATAATTAAAATTAAGCCTCTTATCCTGAATCTTAATCTCTGATTCAATACAACTTAAGTAATCATAAGAGCCTATTGCATCTTTGATACATAATCCATACCTTTGGCTTGTAGTATATTTATCAAGAACGCCTTCCGCCCCTACAGGAAAGGAGATAAATATAATAAAGAAAAGGTTAAACAGGGTATCGTGTACCTTATATATTTTTAACATTGCATAACGATAAAATTCAGTTGAGGTTGAGCTACCTGAGCAATTGATTTCTCTTTTCCTAACCAATAAAAGTAAGTAAAGCTATAGACACACAGCCATTTATTACCATGGCTGATTTTAAAGAACATTGAACACCCAATACGGTAGCTAAAAAACAAGTATTGACAGGCTGAACCTGCTTTATTTCAACTTTCTTCAATTCTAATTTGCGAAGCTAACCCATCATTAGCAATTACTTCACCAACTGTATAAAATTTTTGATGAAAACTATTATCAAGATCTGCATACACTTTGACAGATATTCCAGCAAGTAAACCACCTGATGTTTGTGGGTCAAACAGCAAATCAAACCGCGGTTGCTGAGTGATTGGTTCTGGCCAGTTCTGTTGTACAAAGGCTTTATGGTTCTGAAAATACAGACTGCTTTTAATATTCTTTGCTGCCAAAGCCTCTGCCCCCGGCAATAATGGAATCGTATTTAAGTTTAACTTTACAGTACACCTTGAAGCGAGACATAACTCTTGTAAGTGTCCAAGTAAGCCAAAGCCGCTAACATCCGTGCAAGCTTGAACATTTAACTGGCTCAATAGCTTAGCGGCTTGGGCATTAGACTGTAACATGGAGTTAATCGCTTGATTAAAGGTGTCGCCATCACATTCGGCTTGCATGGCCGCTGCAAGTATCACGCCTGTTCCTAGCGGTTTAGATAAAACGATCTTATCTCCTGGTTTTAAGCCTTGTTTATTAAATAGGTTTTGTTGCTGAATCCCATTAACCACTAGCCCAACTGAAAGCTCACTTGCCTCTGAAGTATGTCCACCCAGAAAGCGACATTGTAAAGAATCCAGTTGAGTAGAAATGCCCTGCATCAATACTTTTAACTGCCTCTTTTGTACATTTTGCCCCGCATAAGGCAAGCTAATCAATATTTGAGCCGATTCAGGCTTAAGATTCATGGCATACAAGTCACTCAAGGCGTGGTTTACTGCAATTTTTCCAAACAACCAAACATCTTGCATGGGTGTTTTAAGCGCATCAACACTTTGATAAATTATCTCAGCTTGATCACTAATCTTCACAGCATCCTGAGGTTGATAATAGGATGGACCAAAAACCTCATTTAACACTTGCTGTAAAACACTAGCCCCTACTTTTGCTCCACAAGCGTTACATCGTTTTAATGGATCATTCTGTTCTAACTTGTCTTCCTCATCAATAAGCTGTGAATTAAGCTCCGTTACAGCGGGCATTGATAAGATGGGTAATTGGTGAAATTGATTCATAAATTTAACATCAATCGCATTTTTCCAGCGCCAAACCCAATCGCCAGAAAAGCTGAACAGTGACTTTGCTCCTACTGCTTTCTTCTCACCTAAAGCCAGTAAACTTAAAAAGCCATCTTGTGGCTTATAATCAATCAGTCGCTGCTTAAGCAGAGCCGCTCGTAGATTATGAAACAGTGTTTCTGCTTGTCTTACCGCATAAACACCCGCTTTAGGTCTAGGATTTGCAACCATATTTGCAACATCACCTGCTGCAAAAACATGGTTGTATTGTAGAGACTGCAAGGTTTGCCTAACTTTCATAAAACCTGCATCATCACACTCCAGCTGACTTTGCTTTAACCAGCCTGCACCCGAAGCCTGTGTACACCAGATAATTTCATCGGCAAGGATGACTTCAGCATTCTGACCATAAATCGCACCTTCACTGAGTTTTTCAACTCGCGTTGCACTATGAATAGTAATCTGTTGTTTTTCAAACTGCTGTTTCACTCGCCTGATGACGGGTGCATTATAACCAGGTAAAATATCACTCGAGGCCGTTATCAAGTGGTAATCTATTGCTGAATTAACGGGCTTTAATTTAAAGGCAATAGCCATAATAACTTCTACACTACCTGCCCCTCCCCCCACAACAGCAAGTGATTTAACCTTCCCTTGTTTTGCTTTTTCCTGAATGCTAACCCAGTGCTGGTAAAAATTACTGATGGGTTTAACAGGCGTGGAAAACTCAGCCGCACCCTCAACCTGTTGACTGGGTGTTGACCCCGTATCAATAGAGACAATATCAAATTCAATATCAGGGCGGTTTTTAAGACTTAAAGTATTTGATTCAACATCAATAGCCGTTACACAATCTTGAATAAAACGGATATTGCCCCACAAAGATAATTTTACTAAATCAATATGCGTTTCTGTAAAGCTATAATGTCCTGCTATCAACCCTGGGAGCATGCCTGAATAGGGAGTCATAACTTGTGGACTAATCAAGGTAACCCGTACTCCTGGGAGAGGGTTCATTGCCCATTTACGCAAAACCAGCGCATGGCTGTGGCCACCGCCGACTAAGATAAGGTCTTTAAATATTGGCGTGTGTTTCATGGCTTCATTGTTTTTAGATGTTGTTCAACCCAGGCTAGAATTTCAGGTTCTGTCCCTTGAAATAAAATTTTAGACTGTTTTTTTTGTAATTGATATTGATACATAGGGTCATAATACTCCAACAGTAACAGGCGAATACCTTCAGCAAATAAATAACTTTCCCCTGTTGCAAACAAATGATTCAGTGCACACGTAAATGAGCTATTAATTTTCTGATAACGCGCCCCCCCTAAACGCTTTTGTATGCGTGCCAGATTATCTAGCACAAAAGAAGAAAACTTTTCATTGGCCAACTCTTGATGTTCCTGCTGGTAGAGCGGCCAGTTTTTATCAATATAATCATCACAAATAATCGCCACACGTTGCTCTAATTCACAGTCAAGAAAAACAGTGGGCGACAAAGCCATCTTATTAATAAAACTATCGGGCAAAATATTACGGCCTATTCTTTTGCCTTCATCTTCCAGAAGTACCCCCGCATGTGGAAAGTTATCTCTATACTTAAGACAGGCAATCGACAATTGATTTTCCCAATTAATTTGAGTGGGTTGAAAATCATGCACATCATAACCAAAGGCCGACCCTCGGTGGTTTGCCAAACCTTCAAGATCAATTTGGTAACGAGTTTTATTCAATAAACGTGTTTTCCCAGAACCCGTGTAACCGCTTAAAATCACAAAAGGGAGTTGTTGTGCACTCACCTCCAGTTGTTGTAATAAATAAGTCCTCATGGCTTTATAGCCACCTTTAATTAAGGGGTAGTCCAGCCCTTGTTCTTTCAACCATGCCTGAGTCGTACGTGAACGCAGACCACCTCGAAAGCAATACAAATAGCCGTTGGGGTGCGCTCCGATAAATTGCTGCCATTGCATCATTCGTTGTTTGCGGATTTCGGGTGTAGCCAATTCTAAACCTAAGGCAATAGCAGCATCCTGCCCTTGTTCCTTATAGCGTGTACCAATAGACTCACGTTGTAAGTCGTTGAGGATAGGTATATTTTGGCTATTAGGAAAAGCCCCTTTATCAAACTCAACAGGAGCCCTGACATCCATCAGCGGGATATCTTGCAAAAAAAGTTTGTGATAATCGTCTGTGTCTTGTTGAATCATTTTACTCAGTTATAACTCAGCTAGTTTTGATGATAAAAATAAATTTTACTAGCCGAATTTTGTAGAAAGTACGGCGAGATATTCTATACTTTCAGTGTATCATGAATATATATACTTCACTCAGTCACGACTTAACCATAGTGAGCTTACCCTATCCAAAGTTGAATAGTATGCCAATTAAAAACTTAATATTTAGTTATACTGTAAAATATTCAGGAAAGGCTAATCACTCAGATTGTTTACCCATGCTGATAGCTTTACATGGTGATGGTGACACTGTTGACAGCTTTTACCAAACGGCATTAGATGAGTTTAAAGCCCGCGCTAGAATTATTTTATTTAAAGCACCCATTTCACACGAATGCGGTAGAGTCTGGCCATATTCACCCTCTCAATATGTAGAATACGGGGGCGCTTTTTGTGAAGCTGTTAACCAGCTTACCATTAAATACTCCACTGTAAATCAGCCCATTCTGCTCGGTTTTTCTGGAGGAGGCGCAATGGCTTACTATCAGGCTGTAAAATATGGTGATAGTTACTCTTATATTTTTCCTATTTCAGGTTTGCTAACTCAAGAGCAACTAGGAAAAGGTAGGTTTAGATCAAACACTCAGGTTTATGCTTATCATGGAAAAGATGATACTGTTATTCCTATTTCAATGGCTAAGAAAGCGGTGAACCTATTAAAAAAGTATAAAATTTGTGTCACTTTTACAGAATTTGAAAGTGGCCATCTAGGGCTATTTACCGATATAAAATCTGAAATAACCCAAGCAATTGAGAAGAAATTAAATTATTTGTATAAACATGACTAACTTACCTCCTCCTTTATTCACTCATAAAAAGAACCTTTCCCTTAACTCAATTTCACCTAACAAACACTCCTTTCGATCATTAGGGCACAACTATTTTATTGACGTAGATCTGCAACACATCCCGAACTCACGCCTCGTTCTTTTTAATAAAGACTTGGCTAGACAGCTGAATATTCAGTTACCAAATTCGGACAGGGAAATTGAGCAAATAATGCTGGAAAATTTTGCCTGGTTTAAATACCCTCATCAACAGAATAAAGCTAACCATAAAAAATTTAAAACTTATTTTTCTACCCGCTATCAAGATTCAGAAAATAAATCCGCAGGTAGTGCCTTAGGTGATGGCCGTGCTGTATGGGCTGGAGAGATTATCACCGAACTTGAGCCAGACCATTTACAATATATAGACTTGGTATTGAAAGGAACAGGTGCGACTGAACTAGCCTGGTTAAACCACCCTAAGGAAAACCATAAAGACGGTCAGGTAGGTTTAACGGAAGCTGTTCATGAGTATATTTATAGTCTCGCCGCAAAACAAAATGGCATCAATGCTGTCGGGGTTTTAGCCGTAATAGAACTTCCGTTTTTACGCGAAATTGATAACGAGAAAGCTGCAATTGTTGTTCGTGCAGGTAATCACTTAAGATTTGCTCATTATTGTTATTTTACAGATAATGCCTCCCAGCTAAAGAAGCTTTTTGAGTATGGTTTGAAACGTGATATGGGGCTACCTTTAAGTTATTCTGTTAGTGCTCAGGATATACCGATCTATTTAGAATTTGTTGTCACTCATTTAGCCTCAAATGCAGCCATTTATTTTGATGTACATGCCGTTCATGGCTCCCCAACCTTTGGCAATATAACTTCTTGCGGTGGAACCATTGATTTTGCCACCTTTGTCTATATAGATGCCCATCATAGTAATTATTCCTATATGCCAGAAGGTAAAAATTTACTTGGCGGGATCTGGGGACAAACTGAGCAATTTTTTAACCTCTTTAGTCTTCTCGTTGACTCTCTTAAAAAAAGCCATTTTGAATACTCAACCGTCATTAGGTCTATTGAATATTATCTAGAATCATTCAATGAACGATTTGAACAAGTAGTTACTTACCGGTGGTTGCAAAGAATAGGCTTATCAAAAACAGAAATTGACTCGTTATCTATTGAAAGCAAAGAGCCCTTTTATGAAAACATGAAATCTATTTATCAGTTAAATGGCACAAAAAAAATCAAATTCAAACAAGGGAAATTTTTTCCGGCTGCTTTTGAACCCAGAAAAATTTTAGCGCAAACAGCTGAGCATATTGATAATTTTGACAACCTTACTGTTCTTTGGAAAACGTTATTCAAAGTAAACCGAAATTGGAGCACATGCCACCTCAGAGAGGCTAAACCCTATATAAATGCTTATAAACATTCAATAACCAAAATTGTGCAGGAGCTTAATGCCTCAAAAGAAGATATTAGCCGCTGGCAACAGAGAAGTAAGAAAATCAAACTGTCCGAAAGAAATGAACCTGGAGAAGACTTTTTTTATAACTCAGAGCGGTTCTTTGCTTCTAATGAGATTTTAGAAAAAATAAATAATGGAAATAGTACCTGGCTTAAAATTAGCAATGCAGCAGAACTCTCTGCCTCAAAACTCGTTGACCATGATATATTTCGTTAGATAGTGGTCTCTCAATAAAGAACCTAAAAAAACCAGCGGGCTAGTCATAAGGTTCTATAATCAATGCTCTTTCTGTAGATTTGCTTAATGATTAGCATTGGATGTATTATAGAAAAAGTAATTCATCAAGCAATAAATTTCATGTGCAGATTCTTGCTAGCAAAACATGTAAATTAAAAAATAATAAAGAGGTAATTTGTGAGTTTTTTCTATTTGATTATATTGATTGTAGTATTAATTTTAGTTTGGATTATTATGTCTTACAATAAACTACAATCCTTTATGCAAGCTATTAGAGAGAACCTTTCTAATTTACAGGCATCATTAAAAAAGAGGGTTGATTTAGCAAATCAAATTATTGATATTGCTTCAGGTTATGGGGATCATGAAAAATTAACACATCTAAGCTTATCTGCAAACCAAGGTTCAATAGAAAATGTATTATCCCTTGCTCAAAATTACCCGGAATTAAAAGCAAACTCAACATATCAGCAGTTAATGGCTCAGCTTGAAAGCATTGAAGAATCAATTCTTGAGCGAAGAGAGGCTTATAATGCCAGAGTTAAAGACTACAATAGCTATAGAAATTCTTTTCCTCCTGTTTTAATTGCATCAAAACTATCATTTGATACCGCTCCCTATTTTGATATTAATGATGAAGATTTTTCCAATAAAGTCAGTGTATTTAATCGAGATGATTCTGCAGCACTTCAGGAAGTTATTTTATCTGGGGCAAATTCTGTTAAGAAATCAGCCATTTCGGTAAAACAATCTGCTTCTACAGTCAAAAATATTGTTGAAGAAAAAATAGACGAAGCCAAGAAAAAACAGCTTGATGATAAATCATAAAAACTAGAGAAGAAAAAATTCAATTTTATTTGTAGGCCGCTTATGAAGAGAAGACAATACCACTGTTTAACCTCTATTGCTTTAATACTTTCACTCTCTGGTTGCGCAAACCTTGGAAGAGATTATGGTACTTTAGTTGGATGCGGCGTAGGTGCAATAGCGGGAGCGGGCCTTGGGTATTTAGCAAGTGGAAATGCTAAAGGTGCATTAATTGGAGCCAGCGCAGGCACAGCAACCGGTTGTTTGGCTGGATCTATATGGCAAAGCCACCAAAAAAAGCTTGAAGCAATAGCCCGCCAAGAAAACCTTAATTTAAAAGTGGAAACACTATACTCTTCGGCCAAGGAAAAACCTGTTGTGGGTGAAAACGAGTCTGGATTAGTTTCTACCATTGAGTCCAGCCAAATGTTTTCAAGTAACAGTGCCTCACTAACAAGGTCTGGGCGACGACAGATGCAAAGTATAGCAAGGGTTTTTGGGGAGAGCCGCAATAGTAAAACTCACAAGCCAGCTTTTTATTTGGTGATTGGGCATACTGATGCAACAGGAACCGCTGAGTATAACAAAAGTCTCTCTGAACGTAGAGCCCGAGCCGTAGGACAGTTGTTGACTCAGGCAGGGGTTAGTTCAGCAAATATTTACTACCAAGGTGCAGGAGCATCTCGACCTCTGGGTGATAATACAACTTATAAAGGTCGAGCTAGAAATCGCCGTGTTGAAATAGTTGAAGTAGCAAATAAAAAAGATTTATTAGCTCGAATAAAGTCAGAACGCTCTAATGTTAAATACTTGGTTCATGGAACACTAGCAAAAAAACCAAGCCAAAAAATATATTCAAAAAAATCCACGCATAAAACAAACAAACGTTTCTCTACTAAAGAGATTGATTTTGGTGGAAAATTGGTAGCGACTTCACAATGGACACCTTCGGCAATAATGACCCCAAAATCATCTGGATTACAAATCATTAGCTCTGCACAGGCGAGTATTTTACCTGCCACAAGTTGTTTTTATGATTCAGCAAGAGTCTCCGGAAAAGTTAAAAACCTTGCAACAGGGGGAACAATAAGTGAGAGACATAAAACACGAGACTATCTACCTGGAATGAATGGTCGTGTATGGGCTAATACCGTTAACGGTAATTTGGTAACACTGGCTCCAGTAAAAATACTTAAAGAAAATGCAACGGTAATCAAAAACCCTTTAATACAAATCGTAAAAAATTATGATAAAGGAAGCCGAAAAACTTCTGCTAGCCTTCGAGCAAAGGCTAATACCTATGAGGGTGAAAATACCATTCTTTATCGTGTTTTTGTGAACAAAAAAAATGCCCCAATATCCTGCATGGATATTGTAATCAATAAAAGTGGTGGAACCTCTGTTGATGGAAGAATTTACTACCAAGATAGCAATAAAATGCTTTTAGCAACATTTAAACCTCATAAAACTTAATCTAATGAGCCTCTTGCAAAACTCCAAATTTCACAGCCCTATATTTGCGAACAATTCTCATTCGTATTTTTTAAAAAAATAATCTCCTCTTTTTTTGTCTTTATCTGTTCTTGAGTCTTATTTTTTAGTTTTTTTCTAAATTTAGGGCATATTTATCCTGTTCTTGAAACTTTTAAGTTACTTTTACTACTTGCTTGGCTAATGAAAAAGTGCTCTACTCAAGAAAGCACATCATTTGGTTGCTGGTCAGTGCCAAAATACCAAACATCAAGTGACACATCACTTTCGTTGCGCCCTTCACTCGAACAACACGTCCACCATACTCATCTTTTAAG
>JAJRUF010000027.1 GCA_024277935.1 Gammaproteobacteria bacterium | reverse complement strand
GGTTACTGTTTGCCCAAAGACACCAAACAACTACACGCAAACTATAATGATGTGCCAAATAACATCATTCAGGCAATCGTGGAAGCCAATGCGACACGTAAAGATTTTATCGCAGACTTGATTATTAAAAAGAACCCGAAAGTTGTCGGCATTTATCGTCTGATAATGAAAGCAGGTTCAGATAATTTCAGAGCTTCTTCTATACAGGGGATTATGAAACGTATAAAGGCCAAGGGTATTGAAGTAGTAATTTATGAACCCGCATTTACAGAAGATGAGTTTTTTAGATCTCGTGTCATGGATTCTCTCGAAGAATTTAAGGAAATTTCAGATGTTATTGTTGCGAATCGTTTGAGTGATGAAGTTTTGGACGTAAAAGATAAAATTGTAACCAGAGATTTGTTTGGTCGTGATTCATAACAGGCTTCAGGATAACGATGAGAAAAGATAGACGAGTGATGCTAGGGAACCTCTGAATAAGTCATGATTGAAAGAAGGTATTCAGAAAACTGTAGACTGGTATAAGGAATACTATGGCTATAGTTAATGCCCGCAGGGAAGCGGTTTGTTAAACCGGGTATAAAAAACACATAAGATAACGTCTACAATAAGTAATTAGATCGACAATACATAATAAATTCAGATATAAACAAGGTGTATAAAAAAATGGCAAAAGTAGCATTAATAACAGGGGTCACCGGACAGGACGGTGCTTATCTTGCAGAATTCCTTCTAAACAAAGGGTATGACGTTCACGGCATCAAACGCCGTGCTTCCTCGTTCAACACTGATCGAATCGATCACCTGTATCAGGATCCTCACGAAAAAGAACAAAAGTTTGTTCTGCATTACGGTGACCTGACCGACTCCATGAATCTGGTACGCCTTATCCAGCAAATACAGCCCGACGAAATCTATAACCTGGGCGCACAAAGCCACGTTGCCGTTTCATTCGAAAGTCCGGAATATACCGCCGATGCGGTAGGCATGGGCGCATTACGCGTATTAGAATCAATCCGCGTAGCCGGGCTGGAAAAGAAAACCCGCTACTACCAGGCATCGACTTCTGAATTATACGGTGAAGTGCAGGAAATTCCACAAACCGAAAAAACACCGTTCTACCCACGTTCACCTTACGCCGTAGCAAAACTGTACGCTTACTGGATTACCGTGAACTACAGAGAAGCCTACGGCATGTATGCCTGCAACGGCATTCTGTTTAACCATGAATCACCCATACGTGGCGAAACCTTCGTCACCCGAAAAATCACCCGCGCCTTTGCCAGAATTAAACTCAATCTACAGGATAAATTATTCCTCGGAAACCTCAGCGCAAAACGTGACTGGGGGCACGCGAAAGACTACGTCGAAATGCAATGGCTGATGCTGCAACAGGACAACCCGGAAGACTTTGTCATCGCCACAGGTGTGCAGTATTCCGTACGTGACTTCGTCAACAAAGCAGCAAAAGCCGTCGGCATTGAAATGGAATGGAAGGGCGAGGGCATTGATGAGAAAGGCTACGACAAAGCCACCGGCAACTGCCTGGTAGAAGTCGATCCACGATACTTCAGACCAACAGAAGTAGAAACCCTGTTAGGCGACCCGACCAAAGCCAAAGAAAAACTGGGCTGGGTACCAAAAATCACTCTGGAAGAAATGGTTACAGAGATGGTGGAAAGCGACCTGATGATTGCGAAGCGTGATGCATTGTGTGAGAAAGAAGGATTTAGAACCAATAGGTATTTTGAATAAAGGGTGGGAAGCAATGTTGAATTTTTAGTGTTGAATATTGAATTAATAAAAACTAAATACTTATTGAGCATTAAAAATTTAAAACTAAAAAACACATAAATTTAAAAGGTTACAGTAGCTAATCGAGACCGGGAATGAAAAACTCAAAACTAAACACTAGTAATTCAAAATTACATAAATCTGATAAGATTTATGTCGCCGGTCACAGAGGCTTAGTCGGCAGCGCCATCATCCGCAACCTCGAAAAAAATGGTTACAACAACCTGTTATTGCGTACCAGCAAAGAGCTGGATCTAACAAGCCAGCAAGATGTGAACAAGTTTTTTGAAACAGAAAAACCGGACTACGTTTTTCTCGCCGCAGCAAAAGTCGGCGGTATTCACGCCAACGACACCTATCCCGCCGACTTCATTAGAGTAAACCTGCAAATCCAGACAAATGTCATTGATGCAGCATACAGAAACGATACCAAAAAATTACTGTTTCTCGGCTCATCATGTATCTATCCGAAGCTTGCACCACAGCCCATGAAGGAAGAATACCTGCTAACAGGTGAGCTGGAGCCTACAAACGAATGGTACGCCATCGCGAAGATAGCCGGCATTAAAATGTGCCAGGCCTACAAAAAACAATATGGTTTTAATGCGATTTCATTGATGCCAACCAACCTTTATGGGCCAGGTGATAACTTTAATCTGGCAAATTCCCATGTCATGCCTGCGCTTATCAGAAAGTTTCATGATGCCAAAGAGCAAAATAAAGAAAGCGTAGAGGTGTGGGGTACCGGTACGCCGAAAAGAGAATTTCTACATGTTGATGATATGGCCGATGCAACTGTATTCTTGATGAATAACTATGATGGTGAGCAGTTCGTCAATGTCGGCGTTGGCAACGATGTTTCAATCAGAGAACTGGCTGAGATTGTTAAAGGCACTGTAGGTTTTGAAGGTGAATTAAAATTTGATTCAAGCAAACCTGACGGAACACCCCGAAAACTACTTGATGTAACAAAGCTAAAAGAAGCAGGCTGGCAGGCAAAAATAAATCTTGAGGAAGGCGTTAAAACGACCTATCAGTGGTTTTTGGATAATAAAGAAAACTATCGGCAGTAAGTGACTATAATTAGCTTGCTTATATTTAAGGGGCCTCTGATGTGTGTCATTTTGAGCGTAGCCGAAAAATCTTATGCCTTTTGACCTGCTGATAGCACAGTGGTAATAGATTCTTCGCTTTCGCTCAGAACGACAAAAAAGTAATTAATAATTTTCAGAGTTGATGTATTGAAGCAATACGTGAAATGAGGTTTTAAACGTAACAATGTTAGATAAAACGATTTGTGTAATTGGGTTAGGTTATATAGGCCTTCCTACAGCATCACTTTTAGGTACAAAAGGTTTTCAGGTTCACGGTGTTGATGTTTCTGAAGAAGTTGTAAATACAATCAATAAAGGCAAGATACATATAGTCGAGCCAGATCTTGATATTATGGTTCGATCCGCAGTAAATGCAGGCAACCTTAAGGCCGGTATGGAGCCAGTAGAAGCGGATATATTTATTATCGCCGTTCCCACTCCATTCAAAGGTGAGTACGAACCTGATTTGTCCTATGTTGAATCAGCGACCAGGATGATTTCCCCCTTTGTAAAGCCAGGTAACCTGATAATACTTGAATCAACCAGCCCGGTTGGAACAACTGATGAAGTGGTCGCTAAAATATTAAGTGATGACGGGCACGATACCGATAAAGATGTACATGTCGCACACTGTCCTGAGCGGGTGCTTCCTGGAAGGATTCTTGTCGAGTTGGTTGAAAATGATCGTATAGTTGGTGGCGTGAATCCGCTGGCAACAAAAATGGCCATTGAATTTTATCAATCGTTTGTTCGAGGCGAAGTGCTTTCGACCGATTCAAGAACAGCCGAGATGGCAAAACTGACAGAGAACTCATCAAGAGATGTAAGTATTGCCTTTGCCAACGAGTTATCGCTTATATGTGATGAAGAAGGTATTAATGTCTGGGAATTGATTTCTCTGGCCAATCGTCATCCCCGCGTTAATATCCTGACCCCAGGGCCGGGCGTTGGCGGGCATTGCATTGCGGTAGACCCCTGGTTTATCGTGGCTCGATCACCAAAGTATTCAAGGTTAATAAAAACCGCACGTTTGGTAAACGATGCAAAGCCACAATGGGTCATCGAAAAAGTAAAAAATCGCGCTGAAAAATTCAAGCACCCTGTTATCGGTTGCCTTGGTTTGGCGTTTAAAGCCGATGTCGATGATTTAAGAGAATCGCCTGCGGTAGATATTGTGCGGCAACTAATCAAAGATAACGTTGGAGAGATACTCATCTCTGAACCGAATCTGGAAAAACATTCGGAGTTCGATCTCATTACATGTGAAGAACTGATACAGCGTGCTGACATTATATTGCTGCTAGTTGACCACAAAGAATTCAAAGGCATTAAACGACTCGAATTAAATGAAAAAGTGCTCATCGATACACGCGGAATTATACAGTGACATTGCGCGTATTAACCGTATTTGGTACCCGACCAGAAGCCATAAAAATGGCTCCGGTAGTTCTGGGTTTACAGCAGGCAGCAGGCATTGAATCTTTGGTATGTGTCACTGCACAACATCGTGAGATGCTTGATCAGGTACTGCAACTGTTCGAAATAAAGCCGGATTATGATCTCGATATTATGAAACCGGGACAGGATCTGTATGACGTAACAGCAAATGCATTGCTCGGCATGCGTGATGTGCTTAGAGAGTGTAAGCCGGATATTGTCCTGGTACATGGTGATACCACAACATGCTTTACTGTAGCGCTGGCGGCATTTTATGAGCAAATAAAAGTTGGCCATGTAGAAGCAGGGTTAAGGACGGGCGACATGCAGGCACCATTTCCCGAAGAAGGTAATCGTTCGCTGGTAGGTCGCTTAACCAATTACCATTTTGCACCTACCGAAGGTTCAAGACAGAATCTGCTAAAAGAAAATATACAGGATGAAAATATCACGGTTACAGGCAATACCGTTATTGATGCATTGTTAATCGTGCGAGACAAAGTTAACCAATTGCCAGATGATAACTGGAAAACCAGATTTGGCGAAAGCTTATTTAATAAAATAATAGATACAGACAGAAAGCTGATACTGATTACAGGCCACAGAAGAGAAAATTTTGGCCAGGGTTTTATTGACCTCTGTAGCGCAATTAAAACACTTGCTAGCAATCACCCGGCCTGGGACTTAATCTACCCGGTTCATCTGAACCCCAATGTGCAAAAGCCCGTGAATGAGATTTTGGGTAAAACGGAAAATGTCTTCCTTATTGCACCACAGGACTATGCACCCTTTGTCTGGCTTATGGATAAGTGCGATCTGATTCTTACTGATTCAGGCGGCATACAGGAAGAAGGGCCATCATTGGGCAAGCCAGTTCTTGTAATGCGTGATGTTACCGAAAGGCCGGAAGCGATTGATGCTGGAACAGTGAAGCTGGTAGGTACAGATAAAGAGAAAATCATCAGTGTTGTTGAAAATGTGATGTTAGATGACAGTGTGTATTCCACTATGTCGCATGCACATAACCCCTACGGTGATGGACAAGCAGTCGGGCGAATAATCAACGTGCTTGATAATATTGTTTAGATTAACGGCACGTTGGTGCATTTTTTAGGAAATTAGTTTAATGAAAAAAGCATTTGTTAATTCACTCCCCAAATCAGGAACTAATTTGGTGGGGAAGTGCCTTGAGCTATTTGGTTATAAACAGTTAAGTGGTTTCGCTGCCAGCCAGGTGTTGAACAACTCCTGGAAATCAAAAGTTAGACGTGTGCTTTGGCGACCTTCAAAACAGGGCTATATTATTGGGCTCGACTCCCCCGTTGAAGTTAGCCGACGGCCAATTGATAGGAGGCTTGCCAGCGCAAGTGAAGGAACTTTTTTGTTCGGACATCTTGGATATACGGCTGATTTGCTTTACCGTACAAAAAAGATGGGGTTCGAACCATTTGTGATGCTTCGTGACCCAAGGGCCGTTTTAAACTCATTTGTTCACTATGCCGTATCTAATACGCGACACGTATTACACGAAGACTTTTCGGCCATGAACCTGGAAGAACGTTATCTGGCAGCATTACACGGTTTTTATGATGGTAAAGCTAGCCTTCAGCCTATGGCTGTAAGATGTAATGCATTGGCACCCTGGATTGATTCGAAAGATGTGCAGCTACTGCAATTTGAACGCATCGTAGGCAATAAAGGTGGTGGTAGCGATGAGCAGCAGCGCCAGACCCTGGAAATTTTATGCGACAAACTTGATATTGATGAAACAAACATAGACAGAGTAATGGATGAATTGCACGGGCCTGGACGACCCACGTTCAGGAAAGGGCAGATTGATTCGTGGCAGGAAGAAATACCTGTTGAATTGCATGATGTAATTAATGAAGAGCTGGCGGATATCCTAACTGCCTGGGGCTATGCGAAAGAAATATGAGCACAGGGAAAATATTAGTCGGATTATTTAAAGCTGAAGGAAACTTGGTTGCTTTTGTGGCTTTATATCACCGCAGGATTTTCCCTGTATGTCTATAGAACGTTTTGATGTCCTTGAGTGTTCTATCTCTGCCGTCGATATGGAAACAGCATATCAGACTGTGTTTAACAGAATTCAGTCAAAAGAGGGCGGCTACGTTTGTTTTTCCAATGTGCATACTGTAGTCACGGCAAAGCAAGATAAAGTACTTCGTGAAGCAACCAACAATGCTTATATGGCAATGCCTGATGGTCGTCCACTTTCGATTGTCGGGCGGTGGAAAGGCGTGTCAAATGTCCAGCAAGTTGCAGGGCCGGACTTTATGCCATATTTTTTCGAGCACGCAAAAGGTGTAAAGCATTATTTTTACGGCTCTACGCCTGAAACACTGGAAAAGTTAGTTGCTAATTTTTCAGTACTATATCCAGAGTCTATTATAGTAGGTGTTTATTCACCGCCTTTTCGTGAGTTGACAACAGATGAAATTAAAAATGATCTTGACGTTATCAAAAAATCAGGTGCTGACATTATATGGGTAGGGCTTGGTGCGCCAAAACAGGAGTACTGGATGGCTGAACACTGGCAATCATTAAAGCCAGCTGTTCTTATGGGTGTAGGCGCAGCATTTGATTTTCATGCTGGTGATAAACCGCGTGCACCCGAATGGATGAAAAAATACTGTCTTGAGTGGTTTCATCGATTGTGTAGCGAGCCGGGCCGGTTGTGGAAACGGTATCTTATAACTAATACAAAATTTATATCGTATCTTGTTCTAGATGCCTTGTTTCGAAAATCATAGAGTGCATAAAACTTATGTATGAAGTGAGATCATGGTAATGAGACAATGAATTCTCACATGTCTAATAAAGTTTCTTTAAAAAGCCGGTTGCTATCTGGTGGCGCATGGGCTTTTTCAGGAAGGATAATCAGTAGTGTTGCGACATTAGGCGCTAACGTATTACTTGCCCGTCTTTTATCACCAGAAGCGATGGGAACGTATTTTTTGGCATTTAGCGCAGTATCTATTTTTGTGATTATTGCGCAATGGGGGTTGGGAAAAGGAGTCGTTAAACTCATTGCCTCAGAAATGGCAACTGAAAATACCGCGCGTGCAGCAGCGGCCGTTAAGTCAGCATTTAGTATCGTAATTATTGTGAGTCTGGTTTTATCGGTGCTTATATATTCACCTGCTGGAAGAATGTTTTTGAGCAAAGTCTCTGGAACGGATGTGCTTGCATCAATAGTCGGGATGTTGTGTGTTTGGATGTTCGCACTGGCGTTGCAAAGTATTGTCAGAGAATCGTTCAGAGGGTATCATGATATTCGTATGGCATCGATATTTGGTGGCATGCTGACAGCGATTTTTTCGGTGCTGTTATATCTTTATGCATGGGGGTATTCAGAAAAGTTTGAGTTGATTGATGCAGTACAGATTATGGTGTTAGCAACATCGATAAATCTGATAATTGGCGGTATATTTCTGAAGAAAAAAATCGGAAGAAGTATACTGAGACAGCATACTGAAATAAGCAAGGTATTTGTCTTTGGTGTACCGCTGATGCTTACAAATATTGCTTTGTTTGCGACACGTGAACTGCATATCTGGATTTTAGCATTTTACCAGCCTGAAACAGAGGTGGCGTTATATGGTGCTTCCTTAAGGCTTATTTTATTACTTGCGCTGCCACTATTGATTATCAACGCAGTGATTCCCTCTATGGTTGCAGACATGTATAGCCAGAAGCAGTATCAGCGTGTACAAAATTTATTGCAGAAAACTGCATCGATAATTATTATTCCTGCGATATTTGCGTTTATTGTAATTGTTGTTTATGGTGCTGAAATACTTGGACTAGTGTATGGAAGTAGCTATGCTGAAGCTTATGCGCCTTTTGTTATTCTGGCATTTGGGCAGTTAATAAATGTCCTAACCGGTTCACCAGGTATTTTGTTGACGATGTCTGGGCATGAGAGGGTTGCTTTTAAAACGGCGCTGTTCTCTAGTGTTTTAGGTTTAGTAACAAGTTTGATTGGCGCTCAGTTATATGGGGCAAACGGTGCAGCGGCAGGTTACACAGTTGGCATTATTGCAAATAATATGGCAATGAGCCTATATTGTTGGAATAAACTATCAATACGTACTTATGGGAATATAATGTTATTAGTGCCTATGATTAAAAGTTTTAAATCCAGGTGATTTTTCAAAAAAATATTATGTTAATAGCTTTAATTTTCAATATGGTTGACAGCGCAATAACTCTCTGATGGCACGTACAGCTTTTATATTATTTTCTATCTGGTTTTTGTTACTGCCTTTTTCCAGGCTGAGTGCGCTGTATTTCAGTGTGGCAGACTTGGCGGTAGATAAAATTATGGCTCCTTTTTTGGTGCTGATCTGGCTTGCTTTATTCCTGGGAGGGGGATACACCTTAGGTAAGAAAAAGTTACAGTTGTTGATACTTGTGTTTGTTTTTTTTGCTGTAAGGAATATTTCCTTTTTTGATAATGCCTCATTATTTAGTGAGCGGGTCTGGAGGGATGCGATATTATTTGGATACTTTGCGCTTCCTATACTGTTTATTGATAACCTGAAAAGGGTGGATATTGCTGGTAAGATGATATCTGTAAATGCTGTTATCGCCTGTTTATCAGCCTTTTTAGTCGCGCTCAGCATTATAACGCTTCCTTATGATCGCTTTGCGGAATCAAGGATAGGGTTCGAGGGTATACAGAAATCAATTGGTCTTATTACTTCGTATGGTGATGTAGCACAGCTTGCAGCATTTCTTCTTTTATTTGCTTTGTTTATGCCCGGTAAAATATTGCCTGTGGGTAAAAATACGCAAAAGCTTATCATGTTAATTGTATTGCTCGTTATTATAATGGGGCTTATTGGCAACCAGTCAAGAAGTTACTTGTTGTCGATAGTTTTTGCTTTCACCACAGCCTTGTTTTATTCTTACCGTAGTAAAGTGGTTAATACATCGTTGATAGATGCTATGGCTCTTTTGTCTATTCTTGTTATGTTGCCGTTTATAATGTTCATGTCAGGCGAAATTGCTTCTTCTCTTGCAAGTATCGGTGGTAAAGGAGCGATGGGGACTGCATCGGCCAGGTTGGGTCAATATGAATTAGCTTTTTCGCTAATACGTGAGTATCCTCTATTAGGAATTGATGCAGAGTATTATCTTAAAAATCCTTATTTTGCGCACGGTGTGCATAATTTCTGGTTGGGTCAGTTGACGACTGGTGGTATTGTTAGTGTGATGTTGCTTTTAGTAATTGTTATAAATATTTTTAGACGATGCATTAATCTTTTTAAAAGTGATAATGATAATACGTTGGGATATGCGAAAGTTCTGGTTGGCTATCTAGCTGCAGTATTTTTATCAGTATTATTTTATCCGGCAGATAATAGCTTGTTTTGGGCGCTGCTAGGTATGTGTACATCTATTATATATACTCTAGGCAATGTAAAAAAAGAATCTTTTGATAAATCGGCTGTCGAAAATATCGTGCTCAAGGACAGTAATAAAAGAGTTTTACATATAAAGTAAATATTATGTATTTCAAAGATAAGGACTGGTGTTCAAAAATGTTTTTTTTTTGGTGTGCATAACTTTATGTCTGTGAAGCCAATATTTATCTTCTCCCTGCCAAGAGCTGGCTCTACATTATTGCAGCGTTTACTCGGTGTTCATGAATCTATAGATACTACAGCGGAGCCCTGGTTAGCACTGCCGGTTTTTTTTGCATTGAAAGAGCGGGGTGCCACTGCTGTATATGGGCATAGTGCATCTTCAGCTGCGTTAAATGGTTATATTGATTCGCTACCGGGGGGAAGGTCTGATTACTACAGTAGTGCTTCCAGATTTTTATGTGATTTATATGATTGCGGGTCGTCTGGGAACGCTATCTACTTTCTGGATAAAACGCCGCGTTATCATTTGGTCGTTGATGAGATAATGATGGCATTTCCAGATGCGAAATTTATATTTCTCTGGAGAAACCCGCTAGCGATTGCATCCTCAATGATTAAAACATGGTGTGACAGTAAGTGGAATTTGTATATTTTTTATGTTGATTTATATAGTGGAATTAATTCTTTAGTAAATGCAAGTAGAAATTCTAAAAATAAAATAGATGTAAAATATGAAGACTTGATTCGTTCGCCAGAATGTGAAATGCAACGAATTATGGAATATCTTGAGCTGGAGTATGCTCCCGATTTTATGGATAAATTTAAGGACGCAAAAACAATTGATGCGCCAGGTCGTGGTGATCCCACTGGCCAGTATGAATATAGTGGTATTTCATCTAAATCGACAAATTCCTGGAAAAATATTATTTCACATGTTTATAGAAAGAGATGGTGTAAACAATACTTAAATTGGATAGGCCGGGATCGACTTGATGTAATGGGGTATGATTTAGATACGCTACAAAACGAGCTTAGAGATTGTCCGGCTCGTTACAAAAAATTATTTTCGGATATTATTAGAAGCTTTTATGGGGTAATAGCTAACCAATATTGTCTTGAAGAGATTCGAAATAATAAGCCCTGGAAGAGAAAGGTTTATTTTAAAAAAAATTGATATTTTTTAATATGTAGTGGTGTTTATTTTTCTAAATAGTAGCAATAATCCGATCACTAATAAAGTAATGAGGTTTGAGCTCCCATTACTATTAGAGTTTGATGTATTTGTAATATTGTCCTCATCACTGTCGCTTGAGTCCGGGCTTTTTGAAATGTTGTTAATCTGTTCATCAGTACAACCAGCGGCATCCAGTGGGGCGTAACACATTAACCAACTTAGAGTATTTGCTTCGAGCTCAGCAGTATCATTACCTTTTAGCCCAACGAGTTTATGGCATTCATTGCTTGCAAGGCTGCTGGCGCATTTTAGATTGATCTGGGTATATGTTTTTCCTGGCCCGCCGGTGTAACTGTTTTTTCGCAAGCTGTCGGTATTGATGGCATCAGTATCATTGTTACCATATAAATCTAGCACAGGGACTGAGATTTCATCAAGAGTCAAACTGTGGTTTAGTGGATCTATACTTGTTGCATGCATACCTATACCCACATAAGCCACTATAGGTAATTCGTCTATCTGACCTCTTGCGATATGTGCAGCGGTAAAACGTGAGCCCAGGCCAAAACCAGCAAGTACTATGTTTTTCACGCCAAGGGTTTCCATATAATTAATAGCGGTACGTATGCGCGCATAAACTTCCGGCATGATAGTATCAACTTCATTAACGTAATCTTGAAAGGCGCATAGGCGGGGTGCTAGAGTCATAGGATTAACAATTGACAGAGTAGTGTATCCTGCATTATTCAAACTGGTACGTAATTCCTGTACCACCGAGCCGTTAGTAGTATTACATTGATCAGGCATTAAGATCACGCCAATCGTTGGTGACAAAGAACCTTCAAGTAGCTCTACAAAAAAACTGCCGTTTCCATTCTCCGCTGATGAGTCAAGATTAAAACCTGTAAGCGGTTCTCCATGAGAGTCTATTGGCATGATTGCTTTTATAAGAGGGGTACCTATATCTAGTTCAAAATCATTATTAGTCCAGCCGTCAAATACAGAATCTTCTGAGGTTGAGTTTTGATCAAGAGAGGGGTTATATAGTTGGTAATCGTTAAGTGAATTATATGCAATACCATTGTATAGAATTGACTGTGGGTAATCGTATATGAATTTGTTGAAATCTGATTCAATTAGCATGGCGTTCGTGCCAACACTTAAAGTTCTCTCACCATCTAAAATGTTTCTGCGTAGGTAAGTGGTTGTATCATGAACAAGTCTGATGTTTGATAAAATGCTATCACCAACAAAAACATTATTATCTATTTCGCTATGACTATTACCAAAACTAAAAAGACCAAAAGTCGGTGCGTCTGATGTATCTATAATATTATGGTAGATAAGTGTATTTGATACATTTTCTAGGGCAATGCCCGTAGACCACACGGATGTTTCCGGTGCTTTAGGTATAATCTTGTTATAACGAACAATCGCATTGCTATGATTTCTGATGTTTATCGTGACACGACCTCCAATTATCGTATTGTATTCGACTATTATTCCTGAGCCGGGGCTGCCAATAATAAGAGAATTTTTCTTTATATTATTACTTGAGTGATCTAGCAAGTTGTGGTGTACGTGTCCGTCACTGCTGGAACCGATAGAGGTATATTTCACGCAATCACCTCGTCGTACATTAGAGATATCTACATCATGTATGTATGAGTATGCAACTTCAACGCGATCCCCACCAATATATATCCCATCTTCGCTGCAATTATATATTTCATTGTTTGAAAACAAAATATCAGACCCTATGGCTTTAACGCAAAACCCAAACCCGGATATATCACTAAAAATGGGGTCATGTATCGTATTGTTTGTTACGCGCACAAAGACAGGGGCGTATTTTGGCTCGGAGGTGATATTTAGCGCGCTTACTTCACCACCTTTCAATGTCAGGTTCGTAATATATAAATGTTTGTTAGCCATGGTACTAATAGCCGCTATTGAATAGCCACCATTAATCGTGCCGGGTGCATCGGTGCATAAGCCGGTAATTATCAATTCAGAATTGGGCTGGCCGCTTGCACCTATTTCGAGGCTCTCATTGTGGTTTCCACATATATGTAACGTGTCTCCACTGCCTAACTGGTTTGTCTCGTCTCCCCAGGTGATAGTTGAAAACCCTTTCCATGCGCCAGATGCTCCATCTGAAAATGCGCAATCTTGTGATGTGCCGTCGCCGTTAAATTCACATGACGAATTACTTTGTACATAATAGTTATTTCCGTATGCGAAGGAAGATATAGAGATGAGCGAAATGAATACATAGAGCAATCTTGATGATATTCTTTTTTGAATATGCGCCGCTAAGCTGAAATATGGATCGCATAATACTCTGGCTAACTCTAGAGCATTAGTGACTGCGGCGTAAACAATTGGTTTAAAAGCCATTTTCCCTGTCCCTGTCATGGTGAAAGACTGCTATTTGGAAAGAAAATGTTAATGCTTTAACAATCCAGACAAATATTAGAATTTCATTATTCTTTAATGCGTAAAGAAATTCTTATGCCTACACAGGGTAAAGGGTTATAGCTTAAAAAGCTATGATTTTTGCAACTTTAAGTATCTCTTGAGTGGCTTTCTCACTATGTCTTGAAAGTGTGAAAATCACCTGTTTTTGTACAATGACGGATGTTTTAGTGAGTTGATTGTTTTCAACGCTACTGCCTGGCATCTTCCGCGTTGCAGTAATACTACTACGTTTCAATAATTACATGGAATAGTCATTTAATGGATTGGTTGGCTAAATCGAAAAGAGCTTGGTAGGTGAAAATATTTTCACTTGATGTCGTAGCCAAGCTTTTTTAATAAGCCGCCTGCAATTTCATCAAAATATTGAACATCTTCTTCCGTATAAATGCTCTTATACCCACCGACTTCGCCTTTTGAGAATGAGACAGAAGAGTAGTCGGTATTGAATAATGTTTTTTTAATGATTTTGAAAAGTTTTTCTGTCAAGCGTGTGCTGGGGATGTATTTTGGCATTGGCTTTCGTACGACTTGTATAAGATTTTTCTCGGCTTCGCGACCTAAATAGTTTTCAATGATTTTAATTGTGTCAGCATATCTGTATTTGAAATCTTCAAATGATACCGCTAATATGCCTTCTTTTTCCAACCAGCCTTTAACGTGAAATTCCCAATATTGAACCCTGTTCATCACGCCTTCATAGTTGTCAGTGTCAAAGTTATTTTCCATTCTCAGGAATTTACTAAAAGGAATATCATTGTATTTTTTATTATATGTTTTTATATATGTGAAAAGCGATTTCATAACGTCACGACCATCGCGGTAAACATATATTATTTTCGAGTTTTCGAATATTTTTTCTATTAACGCCTGTTTTTCAGGATCATCAAAATATTTTAGATCAGGATTTAAATGCGCTTTGAATATGTTGTGACCTGAATTATATTCATCACGCAACTGTTCAATAGTTATAGCGTTTTTGTGTTTTTGATGCAGTCTTTCCAGTGTTAAATCCCCGATTTTTTCTGATTCTTTCTTATAAATGGGGAAGTTATTCTGGATGGCATCAATTGTTAGATGGGTTCCTGATCGTCGGTGAGAGACGACTACTATATTTTCTGAGATTAAAGCTGACAAAACGTTACCTGATTGTTATTTTTTTACTATATATATTCGAAGTAATGTTAAATACCTTAACATTATATTATGTTTTTTATGCGTACTTTGTATGAGCGCAAGTAATATTAGGGTTTTCTGATGCTTGTCGAAGTGCTGTAGCATAAGATCCTTCGACTGTGCTCAGGATGACAATGAAACAACTGATCACTGGTTCCCTATATATTTTACCTAAATATTATGACAGGTTAATTATAGGGTATTAATTTCGTAATTAAAGTCTGTTACGGTAAACTCACATTTGATGAGGCAGATGGCTATTACGCTAACAATGAAACGGGCTTTGATGGAAGAAAATATTGGTACAGGCAGGGCAGAGTTGGATACGACTAGTCTTGCCGTCATAATGACATGCCACAATAGGCGTGATACTACGCTTTCCTGCTTGCGTGCGCTATTTGCGTGTGGTTTGCCGGAATCTTTCAGTATTCAGGTCTACCTTGTTGATGATGGTAGTTCGGACGGTACTTCTAATGCGGTTGTTACTGAATTTCAGGATGTGACGGTTATTGGTGGTGATGGTGCTTTATTCTGGAATGGGGGGATGCGGTTAGCCTTTTCTACAGCGCTGGAGAAAGGCTATGATTACTACCTCTGGCTAAACGATGATACAACGCTTTACCCAGATGCTATTGCTTTGTTACTAAAATGTGACAGTGATTATGAGGCACAAACTGGCCGGCACGCACTAATTGTTGGTTCAACATCAAACAGCTCAAAAAAATTAACAACGTATGGTGGCCTGGTACGTGCAAGTGGCTGGCAGCGTACTAGATTTGTTCTATTGCCTATGAAGGATGAGGTGCAGCACTGCGATACCATCAATGGCAACTGTGTGCTGGTGCCGGCTCAGATAGCTAACGAGTTAGGAACACTTGAATCTGCTTATGCACACGGCATGGGTGATATTGATTATGGTTTACGTGCAAAACAGCGTAATTATGAACCACTGGTAGCGCCCGGTTATGTGGGTATTTGTGACCATAATAGTATTAAGGGCAGTTTTCATGATACTTCATTGCCATTTTTAGTGAGAATGAAAACTATGCTGTCATTTAAAGGGTTGCCCCTGAAAACCTGGTTTACCTTTACCCGTCGTCATGCAGGAATTTTCTGGCCCCTGTATTTTGTCTGGCCGTATTGTCGTGTTGCGATTTCATCACTATTTAATAAATCTGCTAAAAATAACAAAGGTATGCGTTGATGTTAGCTTTTAACGGGGTTAATCAAATATGAAAAGGGTTCTTTTTATATTTGACCGTGTTACACACTATAACAGTGAGTTGTTTAAGAACCTTGAGCCGCGTCTTCGAGAACTTGAAATGGAGCTTGTGCTGCTTGCTGGATATAGTAAGAGTGAAGAAAGTGGCAGGGTCAGATTGTCTGACAAGGTTGTTGAAAATGAGTCGAGATATCTCTGTAAGGAAATCAGGGTAGGAAATTTTACGTTCCGCTACCAAAAAGATGTGGTTTCTCAAATAAAACAGATTAAACCAGATGTTGTCGTAATGGCGAGTCATGTGGGTAATGTGTCTAGCTGGAGCATTATGCGACTCAAACAAAAAATGGGTTTTTGTCTGGTTGCCTGGCAATGCGGTTATGAATTTAATCCCAGCAGTCTGAAAGACTATATCCTTGGGAAATTTATAAAAGGATTTGATTATCACCTGGCATACCATACCAACGCTAAAAAATACGCGATGCGTTACGGAGCGAATGAATCTCAGGTAACGGTCATGCATAATACGATAAATGACAATAAAATTGAGCGAATAGAGAAGTCTGAAGCGCGTGATCGTATATGTGTTGATTTCCCTGAAATTGCTTCCCGGCCGATAGTTCTGTTTGTTGGTGCCATCCTGCAAGAAAAGAGGCTAGAAGCATTGTGCGATGCAATGCAGCTATTAGAAACCGATAATGCTATTTTATTGATTGTGGGCGATGGCCCTCATCTTGCCCTCTTGAAATCAGCATATGGTCATTACAAAAATATTATTTTTACGGGTAGTGTGATCGAGGGTGTCGGTGCATATTTTGATGCGGGAGATGTGTTTTTGTTACCAGGCACGGGCGGCCTGGCCATCAATGAGGCTATGGCACATGCATTGCCAATTATTTCTGGATATGCAGACGGCAGTGCTGATGACCTGGTGGTCGATGGCAAGAATGGGTATCGTTTGAAGAGTGCTGAAGTAGGTGAGATTACTGAAGCAATAAGTAAAGTGCTGACCGATCCTGAACGTGCCAGAAAAATGGGACAGGAATCTCTGCGCATGGTCGAGGAAAAGTTTTCGTTTGATCGCTATATTGATCGTATTGTCGATGTGCTCAGAAATGTGTGTTGATTATGTCGCTTGATAGCTTTTTTATGGCGAGCTTTGTATTTATATGAGGGTGCTTCAAGTACATAATTTCTACAAGATTTCGGGAGGAGAATGTAGTGTTGTCCGTGCTGAGAACCAACTGTTAACCAAACACGGTAACACGGTTGACCAATTTGTATGCGATAGTGGGTCTATCGATAATTTAGGATTGTGGGGGAAGATTAGACTGTTTTCAGGTATTCCGTATAACGGGCAAATGTACAAACAAATGATGGCGGCTATCAAGAAAAATAAGCCGGACGTGGCGCACGTACATAATGTTTTTCCAATGATGTCGCCATCAATATATGTCGCGCTCAGGCGAAGCGGCATACCTGTTGTGCAAACCTTGCATAACTACCGGTTTCTCTGTCCGAACGGGCAGTTTTTTGTTGAAGGTAAGGTATGTGAAGATTGTCAGGAAAAAGGCTTTATGTCTGCCGTGCGAAAACGTTGCGTACGTGGCAGTCGTGTAACGAGTTTAATGTATGCACTTGCTATATCGCGTGCCTGGAAATCAGGGATTTTGCCAAATGCCATAGACAAGTTTGTCGCACTAAATAATTTCGTTGCAGATAAGATGGTTGCGGGTGGTGTGCCTCGTCAAAAGATAGCGATATGTGGCAATTATATTCAATCTACAGCATCATCGGTTGCGGATAAACGTGGTTATATATTGTACCTTGGTCGATTAAGTGATGAGAAAGGTATAAAAACATTGATTAAGTCACTATCACTTTTAGATGGTGTTGTATTGAAGGTGGCAGGTTCAGGTCCAGCTGAGGAATACTTGAAAAATAAAGCGCTTGAGTCAGGCGGGGTGCAGGTAGAGTTTTTAGGGCATATTGGTGGCGCTGAAAAGCAGAAGATCGTGGCGGAAGCATTGTGTACGGTTGTCCCATCTGAATGGTACGAAAATTTTCCTATTTCAGTTGTTGAATCGATGTCATTGGGTACGCCAGTGGTGGCGAGTAAAATAGGTGGTTTGCCTGATATGATTGAGCACGGCGTAAATGGCATGCTGTTCGAGGCGGGGAACCATGTTGATCTGGCAAATAGCATCCGGTCAATTATCGAGAATGAGGAATTAGCATCAAAAATGGCAGAGCAGTCGGTGAAGGCCGCTGTATCGAAGTTTGGTGCAGAAGAGCATTACCGGCAGTTAATGGCAATATACAAAGATGTGATTGCTGGTACTTAGAAAATCAGATTTTGGGAGAATGTATGAGTCTTAGCGAAAAGTATGATGAATTTTATGGTGCAGAAATAAAGAAAGAAAATTTCAGGCATATTATGCTTGGTTCATGGCCGCGTGATCGTATCGAGGCGATTGTTGCAATGGGCGGAGAGGGCGAAAAGATTCTGGATATCGGCTGCGGCAGTGGCATGTTGCTGTATCAGTTTCGCGATAGTTTTAAAACACTTGTCGGCCTGGAATATTCTGAACACAGATTAAAACAAGCTAAGGTTAATCTTGCTGATCATGATTTTGTTGCTGTACAGGGCAGTGCGGAAGATATGGCAGAAATTGAGTCAAACAGTATTGATCGAATCATTTCAGCCGACACAATAGAGCATATTCCAGAGGTGTATTCCGCTGCCAGTGAAATGTTTCGTGTGTTAAAGCCCGGTGGAAGGTTGGTGATCAATACACCTAACATTGCTTTTATAAAGAAACGGGTGCTTCTTCTTCTGGGGAGGTTTCCTTCTACCTCTCAAAAAAATGAAGGTATTGGTAGCGATATTTTATTCGATGGTGGACATTTGCATTATTTTACCTATCGCAGTTTGAGACTAGTTCTGGAAAAGACCGGTTTTGTTATGGAGAAAAAGGTTGGCTATGGCAAGCTTGGAAAGATTCATGACTTCTTTCCGGCCCTGTTGAGTGGTGGAGTCCAGTGGGTTGCTAGAAAGCCGGAATTATCAATCAATTACTGTTTCTAGTATTTGTTTCTGTTACGTTATTTACCTCTGTATGTCATGCAAATAAAGCGAACATCATTGAAAATGGTGGTTTCGAAAATGGACGTTCTACGCTTGTATCAAGTGACTGGAAGGATAACAGTCGTTGGGCGGACGTAGACGTAACTTATAGCCGGGTCATTAGTAAAGAAAGAAAAGGATTTGTTCAAAAGATAAGTTGTAACAGATTTAAAACCGGGGCGGTACAATTTGTTCAAGATGGAATACGTATTCGTAAAGGCGATGTCTATAAAATTTCTTTCTGGGCAAAAGGGAGCATAAATGTTCCGTTACAGGTTCTTCTTCGTAAACATGGTAAGCCATACCTTACTTATCACTCTAAAGCATTTAAGTTAACAAAAGAGTGGCGGCAATATAGTTATGTTGCCCCTGTTCATGTTGATGATGATTCAGCATATCTGATGTTTAAGTTTACAAGTCGAGGTGATGTTTTTCTGGATGATGTATCAGTGTCACCGGCTGTTTTTTCGAAAAAAGCTGTAGCGAGCCATCAAGGAAATTTTTTAGCCAATGGAAGTTTTGAAGTTGGTACTGATAAGTGGGGTATGCAAATTCGTGGCGCGGGTGCCGAGTATGAAATGTCTGTACGCGCAATGGAGCTGTCTGCTGAAATTGATAATTCCAGGGCGAAATACGGAGATTATTCCTTAAAGATTCCTTCTGTAAAAAACTCGCGATTTATCTTGAATTCTGAGAATGTGATTCTTTCTCCTGGAGTTAAGTACTCGTTATCATTTTGGCTGTACTCTGAGAAAAAACGCAAGGTGCGGGCAGGTATAGTTTCTGGTTATCTCGGTAGTGATCGAAGTCGCTTAAAAACGATGATCGTTGAGCCGAAGTGGAAGCAGTACCATATATCTGTTATTGCTAAACCTTCTGAAGATGATGCATATTTCGTTGCTATAAGGGGGCAAGGCGATGGCGCTCTCTGGGTTGATGGTGTGCAGCTTGAAGAGGGCGGGGTAAAAGCATTCTCTGTTAAATCACCTATTGAGATTGGTTTTAGTAAACAAATGGCGCATCCGATCTTTGAGTTGGGTGAAAAGATATCATTGCCTGTTTTTATCGCTGCGTATTCACAGGTCAAAGATTGTAATGTGAAAGTAGATAGCATTAATTATTATGGTGATAAAAGAACTGTTCTTCAGGAAAAATGTAATTTGGCGCAGGATTTAAAAAGAACTGTCGATGTTCTTCACCCGTCAAATGAAACAGGTTATTTCAGGCTGGTTGCTGAAGTGAGTAGTAACGGAAAAATTATTGATTCATCAGAATATGCCATTGGCATTGTTCCAGAAAAACTTGTCACCACGACGGCTGAAAACATCGCATCGCCATTTGGCGGTCATGCGCGTTTTACTGATGGCGATCTAAAAACTCTGTCTCGATTGGGCGTTAAATGGCTGAGAATGCATCCTCCGCTTGGTACGAAGTGGTCTGTGGTTGAAAAAAACAAAGGGCATTTTAATTATTCGGATGAGGAAATATTGCTGGCAAAAAATGCGGGGTTTCAGATTCTTGGCTCTTTAGATAAGACGCCGCGGTGGGCTTCTACCGCACCAGATGGCAAAAGACGATTTTGGTCATATCCTCCTGGAAACATGGATGATTGGGAGAATTATGTTTACAAAGTAGTAAGTCATTACAAGGGTGTTATTGATTACTGGGAAGTGTGGAATGAACCGGATAGTGATGGATTTTTGAAGATTCCTGGAATTTTTGGTGCGGAAAAAAAACCTGCGGTTTATGTTGATTTGCTAAAAAGAGCCTATAGGGGAGCAAAGAGGGCAAATTCGGATGCCGTTATTGTTGGTGGCGTTGCCACCGGGCACCCGCCTTCTCGCTGGTTAAAGAAAATTTTTGATGAAGGCGCTTTGGAGTATATGGATGTTGTTTCATTTCACCACTATACAGATGGACGGCCTGGTGATGTTCTGGATACACCACTGAGTGTTGAAATTGCAAAAATTAAAAATTTAATCAGGCAGAAAACAAATAAAACAGTATCTTTATGGGAATCTGAAAGTGGCATTATGCACCCCGCAACTGCCTATGTCGGTTTGAAGGAAATCTCACCTTCTTATCCGACTCCCGGCGATGAAGCGGTGGCTTATCTGGTTAGACACTATATACATCTGCTTTCGAATGGGGTTGATAAGTGGTTTTATTATAGTATGTTTACGAGTCCGAGAACTGACAGGCGTGAAGCGACTGGTTTTTTTGAGTGGGATGGCTCGCCCAGGCCGTTATCGGTGGCATATGCGATATTATCCAATAATCTGAGTGGTTTGGTTTACCTGGATTCGTATGACCTTGATAAGGTGGTCATGGCTACAAAATTTTCAGGTAAGAATCGGGACTTGCTGATGGTTTCAACTAAACTCTGGAAGAATGATGGCTTCCATAAAGTATCTATGAAATTGGATGACTTATATTCCAGTTACAAGGTATTTGATGTGATGGGTAATGAAATTAATTTTATTATGAGTGATAATTCGCTTCAATTTAAAGTAAGTCGTGAACCCGTATATGTGGTCGCATATAAGCATTAGCTAATATTTTATATTGGATGAATAAACTAAATAATTTGAGGTATTTATGTCGGAAGTAAAATGTTATTGGAAAGAATCGCCGATAATGATTCTAATGATGGTCATTATTCTTGCGGCGATTTCTTATGCGGCTTTGGATAGCCTTATTAGAATGGAGAACATGTGGGCAACCAGAGAGGAATATGGTTACGCATATATTATTCCAATAATAACGGGGTATTTTATTTGGCAGAATAAAATACAGCTTCAGCAAACAGAGTACAGATTAAGCTGGGTCGGTGGCTTGCTGCTAATTTTTGGTTGTTTTTTGATTTTATTAGGTGTGCTAAGTGCCACACATTCGATTACGCAATATGGTTATATCTTTTCTATTTTAAGTACAGCGTTACTTTTTATGGGGTGGCCAGCATTCAAGATTATTCTTGGCCCCTTGTTGCTTTTATTTCTTGTTGTACCTCTTCCAAACTTTATATTTAACAACCTTTCATCTGATTTGCAGCTTATTTCATCTCAAATCGGTGTAGCGGTAATACGTGCTTTCGGGATTAGTGTTTATCTTGAGGGTAATGTTATTGACCTGGGAAAGTTTCAGTTGCAGGTTGTCGAGGCATGTAGTGGTTTAAGGTATTTGTTCCCATTGATAAGCTTATCGATAATTGCGGCTTTTCTGTATCAGGCGGCATTATGGAAACGCGCAGTAGTTGTGCTTTCGAGTATTCCGATAACCGTGTTGATGAATAGTTTTAGAATTGGAATGATAGGCGTGCTGGTCGAATACGGTGGCATTGAGCAAGCGGAAGGATTTCTTCATGATTTTGAGGGTTGGTTTGTTTTTATGGCCTGCGTTGGCCTGTTGCTAATCGAGATGTGGTTGTTGGTTAGTTTTGGTAAAAACAAGCAGAAGCTCAGTGAAGTATTTGCCGTTGAGCTGCCGGAGGCTTTGCCGGCAGATACTGTTTATCAGGAAAGGAAAGTGACATGGAAATATGCTGTTCCTGTAGTTTTTGTAGTAATAATGAGTGGTTATATTGGCACGCTGAATGAACGGGCGGAGATAATTCCCGAGCGTACGGATTTTGCAGAATTTCCTGTGCAGATAGATGGCTGGACTGGTTGGCGAGACAAGATAGAGCAAAAATATCTTGATGAGCTAAAACTGGATGATTACATCATTGCTGATTATGTGAAAGGAGGTGGTGATGCCATTAATCTGTATATGGCATATTATGAGTCGCAAAGATCCGGTGCGGCTGCGCATTCTCCCAAGTCATGTATTCCAGGGGGAGGGTGGCGGATCAAGTCTCACAGTACTGTCAATATCGAAGGTCTGGGGATAGCGACCAATAGATTGTTGATTAGAAAGGGCGATTATGGTCAGTTGGTTTATTACTGGTTTGACCAGCGCGGCCGGAATATCACGAATGAGTATATGGTCAAATGGTATCTGTTCTGGGATTCTCTGACTTTGGGTAGAACAGATGGTGCTTTAATTCGATTAACAACAGTACTTCAGCCAGGCGATGATGTTGCAGAAGCAGACAGGCGTCTTATTGAGTTCGCGCAGTTAATTCAGCCCGATATCTCTAGCTACATACCTGAATAAATCTTGCTGTATGGAGATGCCAGATTCTAATATAGGTATTTATTTACTCATCGCTATGATGGCGATGGCGGTAAGTATGGCGATTATTCCTTTGATGATGCGTTTGGCACCAAGGGTCGGAATGATTGATGAGCCTGACTCGCGGAAGGTACATTCTGCGCCTATACCTCGGGTAGGTGGTTTGGGTATAGTTATTGGTGCGCTCCTTCCAATGGTCTTATGGCTGCCATTTAATGATTTGACAGTATCGATTTTGTTGGGTATTTCCATCTTATTGATTTTTGGAACATGGGACGATGTTGCGGAACTTGGCCACTATGTGAAGTTTGTTGGGCAATTTGCTGCGGCATGTATCGTTGTTTATTATGGTGATTTGTATGTAAGTCACTTCCCATTGTATGCCTATGAGACCATACCTGAGACGATCGGCAAGCCATTTACGGTAGTAGCAATTGTTGGGATGATAAACGCTATCAACCATTCTGACGGGCTTGACGGGTTAGCTGGTGGAGAGTCTTTGATAAGCTTGAGTGTGATAGCTTACCTGGCGCTTCTGTTCAATAGCGCTTTAATGCTTGTTATATGTGCTGCGACAATTGGTGGAATCTTTGGTTTTCTTCGTTTTAACTCTCATCCTGCTCGTGTGTTTATGGGGGATGGCGGTAGTCAGTTTCTAGGATTTATACTCGCAGTTTTAGTGGTGATGTTAACCCAACAGGTAAACTCGGTACTAAGCCCTTCTGTCGCTGTCTTGTTACTGGGGTTGCCCGTTATAGACATACTTGCTGTTTTTTTCTTGCGTGCTAAACACAAAATGAATCTGTTTAAGGCAACACGGAACCATATTCACCACCGTTTACTCGATATTGGTTTTTTGCATTATGAATCGGTAATGTTTATCTATACCGTTCAGTTTATATTGGTCATAAGTGCGATACCTTTAATGTATGAAAATGATCTGCTTGTCTTGCTTTTTTATCTGGCCATCTGTTTGTTCGTTTTTGTGTTTCTAACGGTGTCAGAGCGCCGTGGCTTTAAGGTGCATAAAGAAAATAATGGCTCACGAGATTTATTGTCAATAGCGCTGGCTAAGTACCCGCGTTTGGGTGATATACCGATAAAAGCGATTGAATCAGGTTTGTCATTATTTATTATCGCATCGGCATTGGTTGTTTATGAGGTACCTACCGATTTTGCTATTTCTTCTCTTATACTGCTGGTGTTATTGTCACTTGTTGTGATTACTGGAGTATTCGGTTATCAGCTTTATAGACTTATATTGTTTGTAACCATAGGTTTTTCTGTCTATTTGTTGACTTCTTACCCAGTAGATTGGTTGTCTAATCAGGTTGATTTGGTTTTTGTTTATTTCATTGTGATGAGCGTTATAGGGTTCCTGGCGGTTAAGACTCTTTCCAGTGGCGAATTTAAAATTACTCCATTAGATTATTTGGTGATAGCCATAGCGGTATTAATAGAGTTGTTACCCGGTGAAAATATATTTAGAGAAAATATTATCTGGATGATTGTGCAGATGATTATTCTTTTTTACGTTGGTGAATTGCTTATTCAGAATATGACGAGTCGGTTTAACCGTTTTACAGGATCGGTTATGTTGGCGCTGGCACTGATTGCATACAGGGGATTAGCCTGATGTTGGGTCGGGTAACAAGTTAGCTGGGCAGAGGTAATTATCGGTGGGACAGCGCTATATTTGTACTGCATCGCTGTCAAAAACGTCTATAATTCACTCGTGTAAATTATTTAATGTTTAAACAAATCAAAGAAGTGGGAAAATGCTAATTAAATCAATAATCTTTCGGGTGATTCTGTCATTCTTTCTGATGTCTTCAGCCGTGTTTTCAATGGCTGGAACTGTAGAACAAGTGCCAGCCTCTACAACTTACCAAATAGGTCCTGGTGATTTATTGAATATTTCTGTGTGGAAAGAAGATGGGATGCAACTGGAAGTGCTAGTCAGGCCTGATGGCGAAATCACATTTCCTTTAGCTGGTGAGATAAAAGCTGGCGGTCTGACAACAAGGCAGCTGTCAGATGCCCTGGTCAAAAAATTAAAACGTTATATTCCTCATCCGAGCGTCACGGTTAGCGTATTACAATCTGTAAGTAATAAAATATATGTTATTGGAAAAGTAAATCGACCGGGTGAATTTATAGCTACTGGGTATATGGATGTATTGCAGGCATTAACTATGGCAGGCGGGCTGACACCTTATACCGAATCTGATGAAATTAAAATCATACGTCGTACAAAAACAGGAACCAAAATGAAGCTGTTTGATTACGATGAAGTGATTAGTGGAGAGCGCCTGGATATGAATATTATTCTGAAGGCCGGCGATACAGTAGTTGTTCCATAAATTTTTTAGATATTCATTAATACTTTTTTCGTGAGTAAATTTTCTGATATTTATAAGATATTGGCTGTTTGTGTTGTGCTTGTTCAAGCATCGGATGCATACGCTACCGAACAGTCACTGGAAGCGGATATTGGTGTTCGGGCAGAGGTGAATGATAATATTTTCTTAACAACATTGCCGCATAATACGGCAAAAGGCATTGTGATTATGCCGTCTTTGTCAGGGTTTATCAAAGAAGAAAATTGGGAGACAAAATTAAGAGCTAGAATAAAAAGTTATAGATACACTGATAAAAATCTGAATAGTAATGACCAGTATTTTGATCTCACAGGGCGCTATCTGTCTGACCGTAATATTTTTTCATTAAATATAAATCACGATCTGGCCAGCAGTCTTAATTCAACGTCAAGTGATTTTGGTATCGTGGCCCGTAGAATTAATAGTAAACGACAAAGTATTATGCCGCAATATACGCGCTTGTTAACAGAACGACTGATTGCAACTTTTTCTTACACTTATAGGGACATAGATTATCTTGAAGCAGAAAATACGGGATTTACTCCCTACATCACAAATACTGGTGCTGGTACTTTAATCTATGATTTAACAGAACGTGATAAGTTAACAATTAGTCTGACCGCTGTAGATTATACGAGCCGGAATGACTTGGTGAAATATCAGTTATTTATGTCACGTATTGGAGTAGATCACAAGTTTTCCAAAATTTTATCAGCAGACTTTCTGATCGGTATATCAAGGCGGAATTCAACGAGTTTACAGTCGCAATCTTTTGACTTTCTGGGGCGGCCTATTATTGTCACGCAGGAAATTGATACAAAAAATCGTGGTTTGGTTTTGGATGCCGGAGTGACCAGATTATTTGAACGAGGACAAGTTGAAGGAAGGGTTAGTCGTGATAATACGGCTAATTCATTTGGTGGGCTAGATCAGGTGGATCGAGTAAAAATAAGTTTCTCAGATAAATTATCTGCTTTATGGCGTTACAAAATCAGTGGACGTTATGAAAATTTTACCTCTATAAGTTCTGGCTCCAGGAATACTGATCGTAAAATTTATTTTTTTAAGACTGAGGTAAATTATTCGATGAATAGAAATTGGAATATAAATGCCTCTTATGTATACGCACAAAGAAGGTTCAAGAATAATTTTAGTGATACCAGGGTGCCTCAATCAAACCGGGTGTATATAGGGTTGACCTACAATTTTCCGTTATTATCAACATTTTAAATGCTGGTAAACTATTATTAAAAGGCTTTATTTAAGGTTTAGGTTATGGGCGAACAAGAGCAAGAAAAAAACATTCAAGACTACATTATCGCTATTCGAAAAAGAAAAGCTGCAATATTTTCTATATTTGCAGTAATTGCTTTCGTAACGGTGTCTGTTGCATTTTTATTGCCGGCAGTTTATAAATCCAGCTCAACGATATTGATCGAGCAGCAGGAAATTCCGCCAGAGCTGGTTATGTCAACTGTAACGAGTTATGCGGCAGAAAGAATCCAGACGATACAAGCTCGTGTAATGTCCAGGACAAACCTGTTGAAAATCATTGATAAATTCAAGCTATATGAGGATGAGCGAAAGTTTGAAACAACTGAAGAGATTATTGAAAGGATGCAGGAAGATGTTTCTTTAGACATTATTAGTGCTGAAGTTGTTGATCCTAGAACAGGAAGGCCATCGTCGGCAACAATTGCTTTTACCCTATCATTTAAAGGCGAGTCACCAGGAACCGTTCAGCGAGTTGCTAACGAGTTGACGACACTATACCTAAGTGAAAATCTTACTAGCCGTGCACAGAAAGCGTCAGAAACCTCTATTTTCTTTAAAGATGAAACTGAACGTTTAGGTAAGCAAATAGATGATTTGGAAAGTAAATTAGCTACTTTTAAACAGAAGCATGCTGATGCTTTGCCTGAGTTACAGCAATTAAACCTAAACGTTTTGCAACGAAAAGAAACCGAGTTAACCACAATTGATGCCACCTTAAGAACTCTAGATGAAAAGAAATTTTATTTGACTGGTCAACTAGCTCAGATTGACCCCGGTAATCCGGCGGTGCCTGGGTCTGTCGAAAGATTAAAGGCTTTGCAGGCAGAGTATGCCTCGGCAAGGTCTAAATATTCTGATGAGCATCCAGATATAGTTAGGCTGAAAAGTGAAATAGCATCGTTGGAAGAGGAAACAGGAAGGTCTAATAATGTTGATGCGATTACCGATGAACTCAAGTTATTAAATGGAGAGTTGGCGCAAAAGAGGAAAAAATATACTGGTAATCATCCTGACATTACTAGCTTGCAGGAGAAAATTGCGTCCTTAAATAGTCAACTAGCCGAAGTTAAAAGTCGACCGGTTGACGAGCATTATAAAGAGCAGGCAGATAACCCTTTATATATCACTGTTGAATCGCAACTTGCTGGCGTAAAAAGTGAAATAAACTCAGCAAGAATACAGCGTGAAGATGTCTTGAAAAAAATAGCCGAACTTGAGCAATCACTATATTCGGCACCACAGGTTGAGCGTGAATATCTGGTTTTGAAAAGGGATTATGAAAACGCAGTTATGCGGTATCAGGAAACAAAGGCAAAACAAATGCAAGCGGATATTGCAAAACAACTGGAAGCAGAAAGTAAAGGTGAGAAGTTTACACTAATTGACCCTGCGGCTTTACCTGAGAAGCCTGTTAGTCCTAACAGGGCTGCAATTATATTCCTTGGTTTTATTCTGGCGTTCGGCAGTGCCATGGGGTTTGCAATAGTAGCTGATGCTATCAGTGGAACTGTTCGCGGCGCTAGAAGTATTCAGCGGTCACTTGGTGCCCTGCCTTTATCGACCATACCATATGAAATGAACCTGCAAGATAGGGTTAAGTCAAAACGCATCAAAAAACGTGTTGTTATTTTATTTGTAGCGGTTATTGTATTTGCACTATTGTTTATTCATTTTCTGGTATCGCCACTGGATGTTTTATGGTTCAGGATATTACGAAAAATAGATATACTAACGGCATAACACTCGTAGATTATAGAGACTCGTTCGATGGAAAAAATACAGCAAGCATTAGAAAGAGCAAAGCAGCAAAGAGAGCGTGCAGGTAAAGATGTTAGCGCACGTCAAAGTCACGCTGAAGATGTGCAGTCGATCATTTATACTCGAACCCAATCGATGGAGGGCCATGCCGAAATGCAGCGTGAGAATCGTATTTTAAGCGCGATGGAGCATAGTGAATATGCTGATGCATTTAAAATTTTATCGACACAGGTTATGCAGCGAATGGAAGAGCATCAGTGGTCTTCACTTGCTATTACCAGCGCTGGTAAAAATGAAGGTAAAACCACAACGGCGATAAATTTAGGTATCAGTATCGCGAGAGAAATTGAATATACTGTTCTATTGGTTGATGCTAATTTGAGGGAGCCAGAATTGCATAAGTATTTTGGAATAACACCAGAAAAAGGCTTAAGTGACTATTTGCAGCATGATGCTGATTTAGCTGATTTGCTAATTCGCCCTGGTGATATAGATCATTTTGTTCTTCTACCCGGTGGCGCACCGATTATGAATTCAACAGAAATGTTAGGTTCGCCAAAAATGTGTTCTTTGGTTGAAGAGTTAAAAGACAGGTATCCAAAACGCGTCATTATATTTGATTTGCCACCGGTACTAAATACTGCCGATACATTATCATTTGTGCCTTGTATTGACTGTGCTCTCGTGGTTGTTGAAGATGACGCCACTAAAGAAGTTGAGTTAAAACAAACCATTGATCTGCTATCAGTAACAAATATTATAGGTACGGTGTTAAACAAAACACGGTATTAAAGGCACGCCTTAATAATTATGGAACACTTAATAGCGCCGTATAAAGGTGAATTGGTAGATTTGTTACTTGATAAATCTAACGTTGAACGTATTAAAACAGAGTCAGAATTATATCCCGCCGTTTTACTTTCGCAGCGCCAGAAATGTGATTTTGAGTTACTAGTTACGGGTGCGCTGTCCCCATTAACTGGCTTTATGAACCAGAATGATTATGATTCAGTCATAGCCAATACTACTCTGATGGATGGTACTGTCTGGCCGATTCCATATTATCTCGATATAACAGAGAAACAAGCTGAATCAATAAATGTCGGTGATGTTATTGCACTACGTGACATCGAAGGTTTTATGCCTGCTGTTATGACTGTAGAAAGTAAATGGACGCCGGATAAAAAACTGGAAGCTGAAAATGTTTATGGCACCGCTGACCAGAAACATCCTGGTGTTGATTATTTAATGAATGTAGTCGGTGATGTTTATATCGGTGGCAAAATTGACGCCATTGAATTGCCCTTTAATTATGATTTTGAAGCTTTACGTTTTACTCCTGCCGAACTACGCCAGCATTTTGGGAAATTAGGTTGGCGTTCAATCGTCGCATTTCATACAAGTAAACCTATGCATGCGGTGCATTATGAAATGACCAGGCGCGCATCGAAGCAGGCAAATGCCCACATATTGATTCATCCTGTGGTTGGTATGGCTAAGCCGGGGGATTTGCATTATTACTCCCGCGTGCATTGTTATGAGGCGATATTAAAACAGTATCCTAAAAGTTTGGTTTCTCTCGCATTAATTCCTTTAGCAATGCGTATGGCCGGGCCTCGTGAAGCATTGATGAACGCTATCATTCGTCAGAACTATGGATGTACACATTATATCGTCGGTACAGAACATGCTGGCCCGCCAAATGTGCGGGATTCCGGCAAACGATTTTATGCTTCTGGTGCGTCGCAAAAATACGTAGGTCAATACAAAGATGATATCGATATAGAAATTATAAATATGGAAGAGCTTTGTTATGACGAAGATAAGGAGCGCTTTATAACAAGAACTGATGATGCGTCCAGGAATGGACGGTACATCGCAAGAAGACAGGAAGGCGGTGCGATTAAGCGGGCGCTATGTAGTAGTGAATCATTTTCTAACATTCGTATTTTAAGCTCATTACTTAAACAGGAAGAAATACCGGCTTGGGTAACATTTCCAGAAGTTTTAAAAGCTTTGCAAAAGAGTTATCCGCCGCGCTCAAAGCAAGGGTTAACCTTGTTCTTTACCGGTTTTTCTGGCTCAGGTAAATCAACACTGGCAAGAATTATCTACGCAAAATTTATCGAAGAGGGTAAGCGGCCAGTGACATTGCTTGATGGCGATGTGGTCAGGCTAAATCTGTCAAGTGAGCTAGGATTTTCAAAGAAGGACCGAAACACAAATGTTCGTCGAATTGGCTATGTGGCTAGTGAAATAACGAAAAACCGTGGTGTGGCCATATGCGCTCCAATTGCACCATATCAAGATATACGAAGGGAAGTGCGAAATAAAATAGAAGAATATGGCTCATTTATAGAAATATATGTTTCAACCTCGATTGAAGAATGTGAGAGTCGTGATAGGAAGGGCTTGTACGCGAAAGCGAGAAAGGGAATAATTCCCGAATTTACCGGTATCAGTGACCCTTATGACGTGCCGGAGAATCCGGAAATAAAAATTGATACAAAAGACATATCTCCTGTACAGGCCGCACAGGAGATATATTTATATTTGATACGTGAAGGATATATAGAATAATGGTGCTATTATTGGGCCAATTTAACATTGGTCTTCTGAGAGCTAGCCTGTTTTTCGCTGTCATCCTGAGCGGTAGCCGAAGGATCTTAATTCTTGCTTCCTACTATATAACTCAAGATCCTTCGGCTACCGCTCAGGATGACAGAATTGGTTTTCAGTCTTACAAATACCTAACCAGATACTGGTTTAATAATGATTAAATAATATAGATAAGGTAATAAAATGAAATTATTTAGATTTTTTATACTTGCACTTTTTTCAATTTCACTGATTGCATGCGGTGGTGCTGAAGAAAGAAAATCTGTTTACATGGAAAAAGCAAAAGCATCAATGAAAACAGGTGATCTTGATAAGGCCAGGATTGAATTAAAAAATGTTTTACAGATAGATCCTAAAGATGCGGAAGCCTATTACCAACTGGGAAAGGTTTTTGAACAGAAAAAAAATTATCGTAAGGCTTATGCCAATTATCTTAAGGCCGACGAGCTAAATCCAGAACTGTTACAAAATCAGGCAAGGCTAGGCCGGTTTTACCTGGTGCTGATGAATGATGTGGGTAAGGCGCAGGAAAAGATCGATTTAATATTATCCAAAGACCCCCAAAATTCTGATGGCTTATTACTGAAAGCAGTTTCTTTGTTGCGGAAGGGTAATGCTGATGAAGGGATGAAAATTATAAAAGATATTACCATCCGGGATATTGGGCATACTGAAAGTGTTTTAATATTAGCCTCTCTCTATATTAAAGATAATAAAGCCAGTGATGCAATAAGCCTGTTGGATTCGGCATTAAAAAATAATAAAAACAATGAGCAATTAAACAAATTATTGGCATCAGCTCTTGTCGCAAACAAAGATTACAACCGTGCAGAAATAATCTATAAAGACTTTCTTGAAAGAAATTCAGAGAGTAGCGCAAGCTATAATAATCTTGCGGCTTTTTATAACCAGACAGGTAATAAAGTAAAAGCTGAAAATATCCTTCGTGCATCAATTGATAATAAAACAGATGAGGAAAGAATATTAACCTTAATAAAATATATTAGAGCGACTCAGGGGGCTGAGTCAGCGATTAAAGAATTAGAATCGTTTATTGCTGCCAACAGTAGTCTGGGCAAGCTTAGAATAGCACTGGCTGAATTGTTTATTATGAATAAGAATAAACAATCAGCAGTTAAGGTTTTTAAGAGAGCAATTAATGATTTTTCGGAAGAAGTCACGGGTGTTACTGCACGCACAGCTTTGGCTTCGATATATATACAGGAGAAGGATTATGACAAGGCTGTTGAGGTTATTGATGAGGCAATTTTAATTTCTCCAAATGATCCTCAGATTAATTACTTAAGAGCCAAATTTGCTGTACGCGATAAAGATATGGAAAAAGCTATTATCTCTCTGCGCATTGTTACAAAAGAAACGCCCGAAAACATAGAGGCATTTCTATTATTAGCGAATGTCTACCAGCAGCAAGGCGATGTTGAGCAGATTAAAAGCACATTGAACAGCGCATATAAAAATAATCTAACCAATGCAGATGCGTTATTAAAACTTGCGCAATTTTATTTGAAACGTGATACCAAACAAGCTGAAAAAATTATAGATAACTACAATAGTTTGAAAGACTCGGACTATGATGGGCTGTCAATAAAATCTGCAATATTAAATCAGAATAAAGAATACTCTGATGCATATGAGATTGCCAGGATATTAATGGAACTGTACCCTGGTAAGCCGAATGGTTATTTGCAAGCTATCCCGTTTTTGAATCAGCAAGGGGATAAGCAACAAGCAATATCGATTTTGGAGAAAGGGTATATCAATGCTAAAGATAACAAAAAAATACTGACTCTGTTAACTACCTTGCAGGTATCTGAGAAAAAATTTGACACTGTAATCAACAGATTAAATAAAGAAATAAAGTCCTCGCCAGAGGATGTTGGGCTTAAGTTATTGCTGGCCAAGGTGTATATGGTTAATAAGAATATTGATTCTTCTGAAATGGTATTAAACGAAGTTATTTCTGCTGCTCCAGAAACTGAAGAAGCATATTTGCTTCTTTCGCAGATATACCAAAGTAAAAAAGATATGGTGTCGGTTAAAGATGTTTTACTCAAAGGAAAAGAGAATGTTAGGGCTAGCGTTAAAATACCATTTAAACTGGCAAGCATATATGAAGCAGAAAGTTCGTATAAAAATGCTATAGAAATTTATCGGGATTTATATCAAAAACATCCCGATAATTTACTTATAATTAATAACCTGGCTTCAATGATATCTGATTATGAAAATGATTCATCTGACCTGGATTTAATGAAGGCACTTGCCAGCAAGCTTGAAGCGAACAACCAGCCGATTTTTCTAGATACCATTGGCTGGGTATATTATAAGCTTGGAGATTATCAAAAAGCAGTTAAATATTTGACTAAAGCTGTAGAGAAATTACCTGAGGTTAATGTATTTAATTACCATTTAGGCATGGCGTACAAAAAATCGGGTGATGCGGTTCAGGCGAAGATTTATCTGGAAAAAAGTTTGGCAAGTGACAAACCGTTTAAACAGAAAAAATTGGCAGAGTCAGCCTTAAAAGACCTTTAACTCCGGGTATGGGGTCAAGGTTTTTTTGATTAACTCATGAAGCCACCTTGAAAGTTGTGATTTATTCGTCTTTGTCATTCTGAAGCTTCGTAATAGCTTGCTCTCACGTGTGTTTCACACCTTGAGTCTGAATGTTTGGCTTGTGATTCACTTCTGGACAGGCTCGGGTTTTTCTTAGGATGATAGATAAATATTTAAATAGTATTGGTTATTCAGAATGAACATAGGTGCAATTAGCTACTCAATTAGCGCCTTCACGTTTCTGATATTTTTAGCAATTCTGCTAACTGACAGACACAAAGGCCCGACCAAACAAACACTGGTTATTGCTGCCAGCATTAGTTGTATCTGGTCTTTTGTGCTGGCCTATGAATCATTACTGTCGACAGCTAATATTCAGCTATCAATAATTGAATACTTTAAAACCGCGTCATGGGTAATTTTACTTATTCAGCTTTTAGGTACAGTATACGCTGATCGTTTCGAAAGGAAAGTAGTCAAGAAGGTCCAATATATTATCGTAGCTGTTATAGCTGTTTTGATATTACCGTTGTTTTCTCAATATATCTTTGATGAGATTTCATTTGTAGATAATGAATATCCGACAGGTCTAAATCTGTTGATGACAATAGTTGCTATTGTTTTGATAGAGCAAGTTTATCGCAATACCCGTACGGAGCAAAAATGGGCAATTAAATACTTGTGTCTGGGTTTGCTAGGAATGTTTACTTATGACTTCTATATGTATGCAGATGCGTTTTTATACCAGCGTATTGACCCGATTGTCTGGGAAGCCAGGGGTTTTATTTATGCACTAATAGTACCGCTGCTTGGCATCTCTGTCTCACGTGACCCGTTATGGTCGCCTGAAATATTTATATCCCGACGCGTGGTTTTTCATACCACAACACTGTTAGCCAGTGGCATCTATCTGGTGATCATGGGGATCGCCGGTTATTACGTTAGAGATTTTGGTGGTAACTGGGGGCTTGTTGCACAGGCAATATTTTTATTTATAACAATATTGGCTCTGCTGCTGTTCATATCGTCACGAAGAATCCGCGCCCGTCTTTATGTGCTAGTCAACAAGCATTTCTACCCATATAAATATGACTACCGTGAAGAGTGGTTACGTTTTATTCGCACGCTTTCAGCATCGAGTGATGAAAAAGAGCTGTACCATAATACGATAAAGTCCATTGCACAGATTATTGAAAGTCCTGGTGGT
>JAJRUF010000259.1 GCA_024277935.1 Gammaproteobacteria bacterium | reverse complement strand
TAATCCCATGAAGCGCGTATTAGCTTCCAAAATGATTCGGACTAATGTGCCGATGATTGATGTGTTTAACTGTTTGGTTGAAAGCCAGAAAATTCCTATTTTTTCTGTTTCCGGTGAACCCTATAATCAATTTTTAGCACGAATTGGTATTCAGGCTGATGCTGATATAGTCGTGTTTGCTGGGTTGGGCCTTATTTTTGATGATTTTTATTTTTTTCGGAGCCAATTTGAAGACGCAGGCATTTTTGCTAGAACAGTGATGTTTTGTAACCTTGCTTCAGACCCCATTGTGGAAAGGCTTTTAGTACCTGATATGGCTTTAACAGTTGCGGAACATTTTGCGGTTGAAGAAGGTAAACGTGTTCTTGTGTTAATGACCGATATGACGGCCTATGCGGATGCGATGAAAGAAGTGGGTATCTCGATGGAACATGTACCCTCTAATCGAGGTTATATGGGAGATTTGTATTCGCAATTGGCTAAACGATATGAAAAAGCCTGTGACTATAGTGGAGCCGGTTCTGTCACTATTTTATCGGTAACAACCATGCCCGGCGGAGATGTCACTCATCCTGTCCCTGATAATACGGGTTATATTACAGAGGGACAATTTTATTTACACGATGGCATATTAGATCCATTTGGCTCACTGTCACGTTTAAAGCAACATGTTATTGGTAAGGTGACGCGTGAAGACCACGCTCAAATTATGAATGCCATGATTCGCTTTTATTCTGCTGCAAAGGAGGCAGAACAAAAGCAAGCGATGGCCTTTGAACTTTCCTCTTATGATGAAAGATTATTACAATTTGGCCAGTTATTTAGGGCGCGATTTATGAATATTAATGTTTCTTTAGCATTAGAAGACGCGCTTGATTTGTGTTGGCAAACTTTAGCTGAGTGTTTTGATAAAAGTGAATTATTAATGAAGCAAACATTAATTGATAAATACTTTCCTGTAGTAAGCTCGATAGAAAATGCCTAGGCTATCCTTTAGTAAAGCCTCTTTACATAAAGAAGGGGCCCAATTAAAACGGTATAAACATTATTTACCTTCGCTAGATTTAAAACGGCAACAATTGGTAATAGAGCGTACACGAGCAACTAATCAATTGAAAGAGACTCAGCAGAAAATAGACCATTGTTATGCCATTGTGAAACAACAACTACCTATGTTGTCTAATAGTCATATTGATCTAAAAGGGTTAGTGACAATTAAACAAATACAGATGGCTGAAGAGAATAAGGTGGGTATTAAATTACCTTATGTTAATAAAATTGAAATTGATTTAATGCCTTATTCATTATTATCTAAACCTCATTGGGTAGATTTGTTAGTTGTACAGTTAAAAGAAATGCTGGAGCTAAAAGTTCAATTACAAGTTAATAATAAACGCTTAGAAATTTTGCAACAGGCTGTTAAAAAAGTGACTCAACGGGTTAATTTATTTGATAAAGTCTTAATTCCGCGAGCACAACAAAATATACGAAAGATTCAAATTTTTCTTTCTGATACAGAGCGAGCCGCTGTGGTTAGAGCTAAAATCACCAAACAAAACAATTTGAAGCAAAAATTATAATGTCTATTGTTGCACTTAAAAAATTAACTTTATGTGGTTTAAGAGCAGAACAGTCTGAGGTGTTAAAAAAACTTCAAAGTTTAGGTGGCGCTCATTTATTTCCATTTACAAATCAGCTGGTTTCATTAGATTTTGATACTTCAAATAGTACAGATAAAGTATTACAAGCACTTAATTACTTAATGCAATGTGCAAATAAGCGTAAACAAATTAAGGCGACAGGCTCTTTTGATAGAGAGGCTGTTGTGCAACAGACACTGCAAATACAAAAAGATTTAAGAGACCTTACGGATCAGCGTGACTTTCTTATTAATCGAATTGAAGAAGTTAAACCGTGGGGTGATTTTGATTTATCAACTGCGGTTAATTTAGATAATATAAAATTCTGGTTTTATATTATCCCTAAACGCTTAATGCCATTAATCAAGCCTGATTTAGTCTATCAGGTGGTACATGTTGATAATATCCAATATTTTGTTGTTGTGCTTGCTGAAACTGAGCCACCAGCCAATAGCTTGCCCGTTCCTAGAACACATACGGGTAAAGTATCATTGTCTAGCTTACAAAAAGATTTACAAGATATTGAGCTGACTATAGAAGATAAGCAAGCAGAAAGAGAGTCTTTAACACGTTGGATAACTTTAATTACAGCACATTTGCTTGAATATGAAGATTTTAAAACATTAACTGCAGCCGAAGCTATCTGCCTAGCTGAACAAAATCTTTTTTTAGTTCAAGCTTGGGTTCCAGCTAATAGGGTGGCCGAATATAATAAGTTTGCTGAGAATAATAATATCGTTGCAATAATAGAGGATATAAAGCCGAGCGACCATCCCCCAACACTACTTGAAAACCCCAACGTATTAGCGGGTGGAGAAGAGCTGGTTAAGTTCTATCAGATGCCCGCTTATAATGATTGGGACCCTTCCAGAGTATTGTTTTTTTCATTTGCATTCTTTTTTGCGATAATTTTATCAGATGCAGGATATGCCAGTGTTTTTGGATTGATACTCAGCTTAAAGTGGAAAAAATTAGGTAAAACAGAACAAGGTAAAAGGCTACGAATTTTAGCTTTGGTTACTATTATATTTTCAATGATCTGGGGTGTTTTTACAGGAGGGTATTTTGGTTATAGTCCAGCACAAAACTCGTTTATGGGGGCATTGAAAATTATTAATATAAATGACTTCGATAGCATGATGCGTTTATCAATAGCTGTTGGGGTGATGCATATCATCTTAGCGAACATTATTAAAGCGTATCAGGGTAAAACCAAGGCAGAGACTATAGCTGCATTTGGCTGGATTTGTTTAGTGATGGGTGGTTTTATGCTTTGGCTTATTAGCAGTCATGTTGTTATAGAACCAATGATAAGTACAATCTCTTATAGCTTATTAATGCTAGGTTTTGGATTGTTGTTATTTTTTAGTAGTGAACGAGTTCTGAGACAGCCCATTGATATTATATGGAAATTATTGGATGGCTTTAAAAATATAACCCGACTTACAAAAATATTTGGTGATATTCTTAGTTATATGCGATTGTTTGCATTGGGCTTGGCCAGTGCATCCTTAGCCATTACTTTTAATCAGTTAGCTGAACAAGCTTATCTCACAGAGCATGGTTTAGGCTTATTATCTAGTATTTTAATACTATTTTTAGGGCACACTTTAAATTTAATGTTATGCCTAATGAGTGGTGTCGTTCATGGTTTGAGGTTGAATTTTATTGAATTTTATAATTGGAGTATTTCAGATGAAGGCTATGCATTTAAAGCATTTTCAAAGAAGGGAGGGCGCTAATGTCTGATTTTATATTAATATTAGGTTGGTTTGGCTTATATGCACCGATGGCTCTGGGGGCAATAGGCAGTATTATGGGGTGTTCTATTGCAGGTCAAGCCGCCATTGGTGCCATGTTGGATACTGAAAGTGGTTATGGCCGATATGTTGGGGTATCTGCAATGCCATCATCCCAAGTAATTTACGGTATTGTTGTTATGTTCACCTTAAACCGAACCATTACTTTAGAGAATGCACCCGGTATATTTTCTATAGGTTTACTTTGTGGTCTTGCTTTATTGTTTAGTGCCGTTTATCAGGGACAATGTTGTGCATCTGCGATTCATGCTTCTAAAGCAAAACCAGAGATTTTTGGGTTGTCTGTTGCTCCCGCAGCGATTGTAGAAGGCTTTGCTGTATTTGCCTTTATTTTTGCATTAGTTATTAGTGGGAATATCCCCTAGGTACAGGTTATGACAAGTAAGCAGTCACATATTGCCTCCTCGGGCGTAGAAGCACTGATTGAGCGTCTGAGAAATGAAGGTATTGAAGCCGGTCAAAAAAAATCTGAAGATTTGGTAAGCAATGCGCAAAAGCGTGCAGAGTGGATAATAGCGGAAGCTGAAAATGAAGCTAAGGAACTGATAGAGATAGCAAAAAATGAAGCCAATGCGTTAAAATTAGCGGGAGAAGAGGCTTTAAAACTAGCCCGGCGAGATGCCTTATTAAAATTACGAGATACTTTATTGGGAAGTTTTGGAGATGAAGTTATGCGCGTGGTTGGCAAACAAATGCTAGATCAGCACTTTACTGAAAAATTGATTTTAGCTTTAGCGGGTATTGTCCGAGAAAAAACAGCATTAGATGACCATAAAAAACTGGTGATTACTTTACCTGAAGATATTATGGGAGTTGAGGAACTCCGTAAAAATCCAGAAGAATTAAACAAAGGTGTGTTAAGCCATTACACGGCTTCTATTGCCGCAAACTTTTTAAGAGAAGGGGTAATATTTGAAGTTTCTGATGATATTAAAGCGGGCTTAACTATTCGCCTAGTCGATGATGTGATGGAAATTGATTTTACAGATGAAGCGGTTGCCGCTTTATTGCTAGAACATATTCAACCTAGGTTTAGAGCTTTATTACAAGGCATTGTGAAATAGTGATGAATTATCCAACTAATTGTAAATACACGCTTTTAGTCAGCAGTTTACCCATTCATAAAACCTTACTATTTGATGAGAAACAAACACCTTTATCCAGAATTCAACTTAATAAACGATTAAAGTTATTAGATAAAAATGATGCCGCTGATTTGTTGAAGATAGAGCAATTGTTACATTGGTCGCATATAAAAGAGGATATTAATCAAACTTTTGTTAATAAAACAATGGGCTCAATAGAGTCTCTCAGTAATAATTTTATTAAGAATATTATTATTTGGCGATTGGAAATACGCATTATCCTGGCAGCATTAAGAATGAGGCATCAAGGGCAAAACACACCACCAGTCAAAAATATATTTGGTTTTGATTACTGGTATTTTATGATGACTAAATATTGGCATGAACCCGACTTAGGTTTGGGAAAGCAATTGTCATGGGTCGCTGAAGCTAATAAATTATTAACGGAAAACAAAAATTTACAATTAGAAAAGTTTTTGTTTGGTGTGGTATGGGATCATTATCAGCAACTAAGTTTAGGCCACTATTTTAATTTTGAAGCCGTTATTATTTACGTTTTACGCTGGGATATTATTGACCGCTGGAATAGTTATGATAATGAAATAGCGGCACAACGGTTTAATGATTTAATTGATGCTGAACTACAAAATAAAATTATATGCTAACTAAACCCCAACTAACTGCCCGTGTTATAGCGGTTCAAGATGATATTGTTTCTATTGAATCTTTAGAGGGGGGGAGTAAGCCATTAACTAAAAATGAAGTTGTTTATATTATTCCTTCACGGTCTACAGTCCGGCATACTGAACGTTTAAAAGCTGAAATCCTACGTATTCAGGGTAACACAGCAGATGCGCAAGTCTTTGAAAGTACAATGGGTATTGGTGTCGGTGATGGAGTCGAACAAACAGGTGAAATGCTGGCTGTAGAACTAGGTCCTGGCTTACTTGGTCAAGTTTATGATGGATTACAAAACCCTTTAGATATTCTAGCCAGTAATTTTGGTTTTTTCTTGCCCAGAGGTGTTGATTTACCTGCACTCGATGAAAATAGACGTTGGGCTTTTACACCAACTGTTCAAACGGGTGATATTTTACAAGCGAGTTCCGTTATTGGCAGTGTAGTCGAAAGGGGGTTTAGCCATAAAATCATGTTACCTTTTAATCTAAAAGGTAAGGTTAAAGTAAGTTGGATTCAAGAAGGCAATGTAACGGTTACAGAGCCTGTTGCAAAAATCAAATTAAAACAGGGTGGCGAAAAAGTTATTACTTTGAGACAAAAGTGGCCTGTTCGCAAGCCTATACCTCAGCAATTATTAAAAAAGAATATTGTTCAAAGGCAATATCCATCAGAACCCTTAATAACTCACATACGACTAATTGATACTTTTTTCCCCATTGCTAAAGGCGGTACTGCTTGTATTCCTGGACCTTTTGGTGCAGGAAAGACAGTATTACAGAATTTAATTTCAAGAAATTCTGATGTTGATATTGTTATTATTGTCGCTTGTGGTGAACGAGCCGGTGAGGTGGTTGAAACTATCATAGAGCTACCACAAATGAAAGACCCCAAAACAGGCGAATCATTAATGGATAGAACTATCATTATCTGTAATACCTCATCAATGCCGGTTGCGGCAAGAGAGGCATCAATATACACCGGTATAACTTTAGGTGAATACTATCGAGAGATGGGCTTAAATGTTTTGTTACTGGCAGATTCCACCTCGCGCTGGGCGCAGGCCATGCGAGAAACATCAGCAAGATTGGAAGAAATACCGGGAGAAGAAGCTTTTCCCGCTTATCTTGATTCAGCCATTAAAAGTATTTATGAACGAGCCGGTATTATTAAAATTGCCGATGATGTAGAGGGTAGTTTAACCATGATTGGTACTGTTTCCCCCGCTGGTGGTAATTTTGAGGAACCGGTTACTCAATCAACATTGAGTACGGTGAAAACTTTTTTAGGTTTAAGTGCCGATAGAGCCTATAAACGTTTTTATCCAGCAGTTGATCCTTTACTTTCATGGTCAAGATATAATGAACAGCTGAGTGCTTGGTTTGAAAAAGAGCTATCTCAGGGCTGGAGTGAAGATGTAGAAGCTATGCTTGATTTATTAAAACGTGGTGAAGATATTTATCAAATGATTCAAGTAGCAGGCGAGGAGGGCATTTCTTTAGCAGATTATATAACTTACCAGCAAGCATTGTTTCTTGATATGGTTTATTTACAACAGGATGCTTTTGATGAAGTGGATGTTGCCGTTTCAATCAATAGACAAAAAGAAAATTTCAAAAGGATTATTGAACTGGTCAGTTACGATTATAATTTTACTGACCTAGAACAAGTTAGACAGTTTTTTATTCAACTAACAGGACTGTTTAAGAATCTGAATTATTCACCTTATGAATCAATTGAATATATTGAGTTAAGTAGTAAAATTGATGCTCTTATTGCGTAGTGAAACTTGGCAATTAGCTATAATTTTTCTTTATTTGGTGGTAGCTTAAAGTTGTAGTATTTAACAAATACAGTTTTATTAATTTTGGGAGCAGGTTTTAAACTGTATTCTTCATAGCAAGAGTAGAGCACTGCCCCCCCGTCTTACCTTTTATACGTCTTTTACCGTTACACAGCTTGCTTGCCCTATGTAATAAGAACAAAGCCCTGTTTGCAAATAAATATTTGCATTTAAAGTTTAAGATAATTATACTTCCCTGCTCTTTTTGGTGATCTTATGATTAAAATAATAAGGTCTTAAATGGGAAGCCGGTGCGTGATAATCTATCACAATGCCGACACTGCCCCCGCAACGGTAGATAAGTTAAGAAAAATCATAAGCCACTGTAATTTTTATGGGAAGGCGATTTTTCGGTTAAAAAATATTAATTTTAGCCCCTTATAAGTCCGGATACCTGCCTGAAAGATTCTCGTTGCAGCGGTGGGCTTTGCTTTCGATATACAAGTTAACCTTGTCTATCTATGTTTACCTCTGTTACTTTTTTCTAAGTGCACGGAGGGTGCAAGAGGACTTAATGGTTATTTGTTTCTTTATTATACTGCTTTTTGCAGTAAAACCTGTTTATGCGCATCTTCATGGTAATGAAGAAGTCGATTCCCCTTTTAATTTTACAAGCCCTGATGATGAGGCCGATTTATTTCAGGCTGTTGAACATGAAGAAGAATACCAAGGGTGTAGCGGCTATTTAAGGACAGGATATATTCAGACTGATCATAAATCAGCTTCAGCTGTAGCCGCTGAGTTAGGCTGTGGTTATCAATTAAATTCAAATATTAAAGCGCATGTTGGTTTGTTTTCCTCTATAGATCCAGGAATTAATAGTGAAAACGAGTCAAATATTCAAGGCGATTTTTTTAACCAACAAACAGATAGTTACTTTATTGTTGGGGAGGCCGTTTTAACGCTTTCATACAATAAATTTGAAGCATTTTTAGGACGGCAGAATATTGACTCACCTCATTTAGATGGTGATGACCTACGAATGATCGCTAATTTGTTTGAAGCTTATCTCTTTGATTATCATTATTCTGATGAGCTTTATTTAGGCGGGGGATATGTGCGTGAAGTTGCAGGCTGGGAAAACGCTATAAATGCAGCAGAGTTTGTTTCAATTGGTGAAGCATTGGGAGGGGGGGATAACGGCGCTTTTACAAGCTGGGTGAAATACCAGCAAGATGATGTAAGCAGTAATACTTGGTTTTACCTTATACCTGATCATCTTTCTATTTTTTATACTGAATTTATTTACACTCACAAATTAAGTAATACTCTAGCTTATGATTTAGGTTTTCAATATGATTGGGGGCATGATATTGGTGTTAGCAGGCTTGGTCGGGTTGATGCAAATACCCTAGGTGTAATGGCTACTCTTAGGTGGTTTGATATTTCTTTTACAACCGCTTATAACAAAAATTTTGGGCAAACAGGTGCTGTGGCAAGTGTAGGTGGAGGGGCTTTCTTTACTTCGGTAGAAGACCAAACTTTAGATGCTATTAGTGGGAATGATGCCGAAAGTCTGTTATTGAGTGTTGAATATCATATAAATGATTATATTCAGCTGGGTTCAGCCGTTGCTAAGTTTAATGCCAAAAATAGTAATGATTATAATAAAGAAGAACTTGATTTATTTATTAACCTAAATTGGAAACGGAACCTAAGTCTTGAGTTAATGTATGCGGTCACTAATGATTTAAATTCAGAGCCAGACATGCATCAAATTCGTACTATTTTAACTTATCAATATTAAAAAATTATGTATTTTAGAAATCTCGTATTATCAGCTTTTATCATTGCAATAAGTGTAGGTGCAATTTTTAGTATTTATCAGGCCGTTTTTATTACGCCCATTATCGTAGACTCAGAAGTTTATGAAGTGATAGAAACCACGACAAATCAAGTTGCAGCCTGGGCTCCAGAAGATGGTATAGAAAGAGAGACTTGGAGTTTTGTAACTAATTTTTTGCTTTGCTTTGCTTATGCCTTAATTTTACTAAGTGCTATGGCAACCCAAACTTCAGTGACGGTAGTAAAAGGATTGTTTTGGGGAGGAGCCGCCTATTTATCTGTTTTTGTTGCACCTGCACTAGGACTACCCCCTGAAATCCCAGGGATGGAAGCAGCCTACCTTGAAGGCAGACAAGGTTGGTGGTTATTAACAGTGGTTCTAACCGTAATTGCCTTATGGCTGATCGCTTTTCACTCGGCTATGAATAAAATAATTGGAGTATTATTACTATTAATCCCTCATTTTATAGGTGCACCACAACCTGAGATAGATGGGTTTATAAATACAGATCCACAAGCAATTGAAGCCTTAACTCAACTTTGGCATAAATTTATAATACAAACTAGCCTAGCTAACGCCTTATTATGGTTACTTATTGGTGGCTCATCAGGGTATTTAGTAGAAAAATTTATTTATTCTATTGATAATAAGTGCGCAGAGTCAGTTTGAGTTATGAGGTAAAATCATAACCATGTGAAAATTAACAATTATTACTTGTTTTAAGTGCTTTTTGCCAAATAGGGGTTAAATAGGATTACTACATTTTTAACCTAGGTATGATATTTTAATTATTTGATTCATTTTTAACTGCATAATATTATGACTTTTTTTCATGTTTTATTACTCTCCTTATTATTAACATTTAATTCAATTGCTTTAGCTGAATGTCAAAGTCAGCGAGTAAAAGTTCAGGTTTTGGGTTCTGGAGGGCCTGAATTAACGGACGGTAGGGCTTCTAGTTCTTATCTGGTTTGGTTAGATGGGAAAGGCGTTATTTTACTTGATGCCGGAGGAGGGAGCAGTTTGAATTATGAAAAAAGTACAGCCCAGTTAAATGATTTAGAAGTTATTGTCTTTAGTCACTTTCATGTTGACCATAGTGCAAGTTTCCCTGTTTATATTAAGGGGAGTTATTTTACTCATCGCACTAAAGATTTACAGGTATTTGGGCCTGAAGGTAATGATTTAATGCCTTCTGCAACTGAGTTTGTGAACCGGTCTGTGGGTGAAAATGGTGTATTTTCTTATTTACAAAACTATGTTTCCAACACCAAAAAAAGTAAGTATAAAATTATTACCCAAAATATTAGTCTAGCTAAACATAAACAACAGAATGTCTACCAGTCTAAAGACTATGCACTATTTGCAACCCCCGTCCATCATGGTCCATTACCGGCTTTAGCTTGGCGCATTGATGTCGCAGGATGTTCGATAAGCTATTCTGGTGATATGAATAATCAGTTTCAAACTTTGGTTGAGTTAGCGCAAGGGAGCGATATTTTAATTGCCCATAATGCAGTAACTGAATCACAAAAAGGTGTAGGAAGAAAGTTACATATGCCACCCTCTGAAATAGGTAAAATAGCACAACAGGCAAAAGTTAAAAAACTGGTTTTGTCACATAGAATGAGTCGTACTTTAGGCGCTGAGTCAGAAACATTAGCTAGCATTAAAAAATATTATAAAGGGCCTGTTTTTTTTGCAGATGATATGCAAATTTTTAATGTGGGTGGAATTTAATTATTAGTAATGAGAATGAAAGAAATTATGTAACTATGCATTTGAAGAATGGGCGTTTAGTCCCGTCAGCTAACAAAATCACCTCACTATCGCTTTTTCAGATTAAGTGAAGCTTCAAGCAATAGTGGGTAAACTTCTAATACTGATAAGGGGCGGCTGAATAAATACCCTTGATACATATCACATTTATTCTTTCTTAAGAACTGAAGTTGTGC
>JAJRUF010000258.1 GCA_024277935.1 Gammaproteobacteria bacterium | reverse complement strand
GAGTTTGGGCCTAGGGCATTGGGTAATCGTTCTATCCTTGCTGATCCTGGTAACCCCACAACAAAAGATAATATTAACCAAAATGTTAAATTTAGAGAAAATTTTAGACCTTTTGCGCCGGCTATATTAGCTGAATATGCCGATAAGTTTTTTGAAGATTATCAGCCATCTCCCTATATGGATAAAACCTTAAAGATTCGTCAATCCATGCAATATAAAATACCCGCAGTTTGTCATGTTGATGGTACTGGGCGCTTACAAACGGTTAAGCACGAGTGGAATCCACGTTTTTATCACTTAATAAAGTGTTTTTATCAACAAACTCACATCCCTATTCTATTAAATACCAGTTTTAATGTTATGGGAAAACCATTGGTTCATTCATTAGATGATGCTCTTTCAGTCTTTTTATCTACCGGTCTGGATGCTTTGGTCGTCAATGATTATTTGATTCGTAAGCCAGGCAATGAAAAAAATTAAGCATCCTTTTGACCCAGAATTAATACAACTTTATAGCAATAAAGAATTTGAAGGTAAGCCTATTAATAGCAGGCATTTGTTTTATCAACTCAATCAAAATAATAAATTAAATATTAATTCAGCAGCTTATCAATTTATTGTGCAAGGTTTAGAGGAGGCAAAGCAAAAATACCCCTCGTTTATCAATGCCAATTATACAGTTGCAAGCCTAGCTAATTTAACTCCCCTATTTGTTAATCCATTAGCTAACACATTATTGGTACAGCATAATTTTTCAGAATGTATCAAACAATATGCACCGGTTCAATTAACCCAACCGTGTTGGTTGCAGAATATTTCACAAATTTCTTGTTGCCAAGAGGTAATAGCAGTACAAGTAATGCATATATATCTGCAATTAACTAAACAAAACAGGCTGCAAAATTTATACCTTGCTTTATTATTAGCAGAAGGAATAAAAACACCTATTTTACATAGCTTTCATTTCAGCCAGCAAACCGATATTTCAACTGTTTTTTTTGATTTTTCAGCAACACAACTTGCATTTAGCCGTTTTCCTAGAGTATTTTTTGCAGAAATTCTAGGGGTTACACTGGCCTATCTGCAGCTGCCTACGTTGATTGAAGCTTATTTTCCTAATGCGCAAGTGGCACTCCCATTATTAAAGCAACAAAAGCTAGTTCTAACGCCACAGCTAGCCCCACTTAGAAAATCTATTACAGCTTATCTAAATTTATTTCCACAACATCAGCAAGCTTTATGGCAGCGAATACAACAAGGTTTTTGTCTGTACCAGTTACGAATGCAACAATGCTGGGATCAATTTAATAGCCAAAGTAGTGAGTTTATTTCTCCACAACAAGCTGTTAGTCAATTATTTAAGCAAAAGTTGCAATCAGCAAAAGGACATCACCACAACATTAAGTTACAAGGGAAGCCTTTAGAGCAATGGTTTGCAGAATTACCAGAAAATAATGAATCATTTTTGCAAGCGTTAAAACAGTCCGCTTATGTAGATAAAGAAAATCCATTAAACAGTCACTTATTAAAATTATTTGAATTTAACGGACCCATGTTTGGGGTATTTGATCAATCTGAACGCCGTATTATTGAAAACTGGTTACTGGATAATAAGCCGGTCAATAAAACAGCTTGTTATCAGGGGAAACAAACTCATAGCTTTATACCTTTAATTAATAATGAACAGCCATTAAAAAAATATGCTAATTACACAAATAGAAAGCTGTATTATTATTTACTCAATGCTGATTTATTTCCTGATGTACTACCAGTAGCAAAAGTAAAAGCAGGGCGCTTATTAAAGTTTACCTCACTGTTTAATCCATTACCATTTAAGCACTATAGCCATCAACAATTAGATGATTTTATACAAAATATTTATCAAACAGAAATAGCTAATTATCAACCATTAAAAGGAAAGCCAAACATATCTAAACAGGCTTATATCTGGGGAATCAAGCAAATAGCACCGATGATTCTAATTGATGGCTGCTGGTTACAAAACTGCCATAGTCTACAAAAAAGCCATAGTCTACAAAAAAGCCATGCTGAAATTTATCAGATTTTATTTAGTATTTATGCTGATGAAATAGGCAATGGTCAGCAACAACAAAATCATTGCTATATCTTTCAACAATTATTAAAAAGCTTGTCGATTACTGTACCGCCAGTATTCAGCAAAGAATTTATTCAACATACAGGTTTTATAAATAGCGCCTTTGACCTACCAAGCTATATGCTAGCATTATCACTACATTCAGAACTATTTTTAGCTGAATTATTAGGTTTAAATATGGCCATTGAACTGAGTGGGTTGGGTAAATCTTATCAGCAATTAGTTGATGAATGGAGCTATTGGGGAATAAACACCACAATTGCTGATTTACATATTTCTATTGATAACTACAGCTCAGGACATACTTTTTTGGCAAAAAAAGCCATTCAATTATATATGGATGATCTGTTAAAACGGACGGCGGATAACAATATACTGGATAAACACTGGCAGAGAATCTACAGGGGGTATGCTTCTTTAGGTTTTGTAGGAAAACGGTTTAAACTGGGACTACCGGTTTATTATATGCTGAATAAAGTCAAATCATAAAAGATGGAATATTTAAAGTATTTATTAAGCCTGTTTTTTCCACTTTGTGTTGCTGGCTTTTTATATACAGCACCTCATAATATCTTATCCGCTTTAACCTGGACTATTCCTCTCTGGGGTTTAATATTATTTGACTACTTAAGCCCAGATATTACCCCTTATAAGCCCAAAATATGTGTGGAGAGAAGGTTTTATGACTTGCTGTTATATACCTTAAGTTTTCTCCAAATTATCATTATCAGCTTATTATTAATTGATGCCAGCCAATTACAGTGGCATTCGATACAAGATATAACAAGTTCTGTAATTAACCTTATCGTTATGAGGATTCTGGTAGGAACATCATCAGGAAGCTCAGCCATTATTGTTGCTCATGAGTTAATTCACAGACCACTAAAAGTACAGCGCTTCTTGGGCAGATTGCTATTATATACGGTATGTTATGACCATTTCAGAATTGCGCATTTACATGGACATCACCATAGAGTGGCCACTCCTGAAGATATTACCACCGCAAAACTAGGTGAAAGTTTTAAAACATATTGGCAAAGAGTCACTATTAAACATTTTAAATTTGCCTGGAATGATGAATTACAACGTTTAGATTTGCTCAATACACCTATTTATCATTATAAAAGGCTGGCTAATTCAGTATTACAAGGTATTATCATTGAATGTGTAATCCTTATTTTGATAATAATATTTTTTGGTTGGGTAGCCGTTGTTATTTTTATATATCAAGCATATTCGGCAGTGCGTTTATTGGAAACCATTAATTATTATCAACACTGGGGTTTACAACAAGGTAAATCACAGAATAATTTGGCTTGGGTCAATAGGTCTCAGGTAACTGAGTATGCATTATTAGGATTATCTAATCATATAGAGCATCATAAAAATGCAAAGACACCTTTTTATCAAACTAACTATTTAAATTCTGGCCCAATAATGAAATATGGCTATTTTGTGACTAATCTTTGGGTTAAATTGAATAATGCCGCTTATAGAAAAGATTGTACAGATCGATTAAAAAAAATATAACGCACAATATTAGATACTTGTAGGGCTGGTGTGGGTTCGAACCTCGCAATCTTACAAATCATCCAAAGGACTTATTACCCCCTCACCACCTTGCTTTAATACATGTGTATAAATCATTGTAGTTTCTAAATCCTTATGCCCAAGTAAAGACTGAATGGTACGAATATCAGTGCCTCGCTGTAATAAGTGCGTTGCAAAACTATGCCGAAAAGTGTGTGCACTTACTTTTTTGGCTATTCCGAATTTTTGTACCGCCTGTTTAATAGCTTTATTAACGACCGATTGATCTATATGATGCCGTTGAATAACACCGCTACGAGGGTCGGTAGACAACTTTCGACTAGGAAATACATACTGCCAATTCCATTCTTTATTAGCATTAGGGTATTTTCTGTCCAGAGCATGTGGCAAATAAACGGTACCAGCACCTTCTCTCAGATCTTGTTCATGAATAGCTTTTATCCGACCTAAATGATTGGATAAAAGGGGTATTAGGCTATCGGCAAAAGGAGTGACTCTATCGAGTAAACCTTTACCATTGCGTACAGTGATCTGCTTATAGCCAAAATCAACATCCTGTACACGTAATCGAACTGCTTCGGTAATACGTAAGCCACTGCCATACAATAGTTTTACTGATAACTCTGGCACGCCCTCTAAATAACTTAAAATTAATTTAACTTCCTCGCGAGTTAAAACAACGGGAACCCGTTTTTCTTTTCGAGTCCGGGCTGCTTCCACACCATTTAAAGGCTGATCAAGTATGCGCTTGTATAAGAATACAAGTGCATTAAAGGCTTGATTTTGAGTTGATGCAGCAACATTTGCTTGAACAGCTAAATGAGTTAAAAAATCTTCAACTTTTTTTTCCGAATTAAGCAATAAGCTAGTTCTCTCCTGAAGATGATGAAAGCGAACAAAGCGCGAAACCCAATCACAATAAGCACGCTCTGTATGAATGGAGTAATGCAAGCGTCGCAAAGTATCTCGCATATCCTCAAGTAGATTTTTTTTGATCGGTTAATTGACATAAGGCATATAAGGAATTATGATAACAGTTAGTTTGTGTTTAAAAGCCTAATTAAGCGGATAATATCAATTATCAAGGCAATTTGACATGATAAATTGAATAGCAGGCAAATATGCCTGAATATTCAGGTAATAGCAAGGAGAAACAGGGCAAAATGACTTGATAATAATATCCTGTCAAACGTGCCTGATTTGTCGGTGAATATCCTAGAATATCAGGGCGAATGTGCCTGCTAATAATAATGTTAGCACAGTATTACAAAGTTTTTTTGGTCAGGTAATTCATATTAT
>JAJRUF010000026.1 GCA_024277935.1 Gammaproteobacteria bacterium | reverse complement strand
CCCCGCTTATGATGTAAAACGAAAAGCACCAAAGATAATGTTCGTAAACGAAAATCTGGAAGCCGAGACTGCAAGAGATGGATCTATTCCTATCGAAAAATACGGAGAAATAGGTAAACTTACACAGACCCATGCAACTTTGTTACTTCACCACAAAAAAGCTAATGTTCAATTTAAAGGCACCAACAGTGAAGTACTTAAAGTCACAAGGATAGACCCGGATACTGAAAAGCTATACATGTATACGGTCAACCTGAACACAGAAAAAACCAACATCGCTTCATTCTTCATTCCAGACTCATATAGCGTTACACATGCAATAGATATTTACAGCTCCAAACAATTAAACACTGCCACTAATACTGAAGGAACAGAAATAACATATAAATTACTGCCAGGCGAAGCATTTTTCATACAACTAGATTAACCCGAATCACTAAGGGTATAAAGACACCATGATATTCAACAGTCTGGATTACTTCATATTTCTTGTTATAGTACTACTTGTTTATTACTACGTTAACAGACGAACACAAAACATATGGTTACTACTTGCGAGTTACTACTTTTACTCATGCTGGGACTGGAAGTTCCTCAGCTTAATTATTCTTTCAACGATCACAGATTATGCCTGCGGGAAAGTACTGGGACGCCAGGACATAACAGCAGCCAAAAGAAAATATGCACTATCAATATCACTGGTAGTTAATCTGGGGTTGCTTGGCATATTCAAATACTTTAATTTCTTTATTGATTCCGCCGCCACACTACTTGAGACAGTTGGCCTACAACCTAATCTGACAACACTTGAAATCATATTGCCTGTAGGCATATCTTTTTATACATTCCAGACCCTTTCATACACTATCGATATTTACAGAGGAAAACTAAAACCGATTAACGACCCTCTGGACTTTGCACTTTTTGTCAGCTTTTTCCCACAACTTGTGGCTGGACCAATAGAACGTGCAAGCAAATTATTGCCTCAATTAGCAAAAAAACGCCAAGTTAACAGCGATGATATCTATGAAGGAGTTTACCTAATACTCATAGGCCTGTTCCGCAAGGTGGTTCTAGCGGATACCGCTGCTATATATGTGAATCAGGCTTTTAGCCACCCCGACTTATTTACATCCAGCGGTCTACTTATAGCCACACTGTTATTCTCCATTCAAATATATTGTGATTTTGCCGGCTATAGCGACATAGCGCGAGGAACATCAAGGCTCCTCGGTATAAAGCTCATGGTGAATTTCAAACAGCCATATTTCTCAACAAGTATTACCGAATTCTGGAGACGATGGCATATTTCACTATCGACCTGGCTACGCGACTATCTGTACATTCCTCTTGGTGGAAACAGACATGGAACATTTAAAACATATAGGAATTTATTTCTAACCATGTTACTCGGGGGCCTTTGGCATGGAGCTGCCTGGGGCTTTGTTGTATGGGGAGCTTTGCACGGCACGTATCTGGCCATCCATAAATTTATTGACGGAGGATCAAATAAGGACTCTTTAGATGAACCGTTTTTCACTGGGATGAGCAAACGTATTTTTATTATTTTACTAGTTTCCCTCACATGGATCCCTTTCAGACAGCCCGATGGAATTGAAGCATGGAATTATTTTACAAGCATTATACAATGGCACGGCAGTATATTTGATACCTCAAATCCCGGCAAGGTGCTTGAGCCTGGGCTGGTTCTTTTAATGTCTATATCAGCGCTGCTAATTATTGATTTACCAATGTACCTCAAAGACAAACAAACGGCACTACTTGACTGGCACTGGTCATCGAAAGGAACCGTATATGCAGCCCTTATTCTAGGTGTGATGTTATTAGGAGGCAAGAATGAAGTTGCGTTCATCTATTTTCAGTTCTAGCACATTATCTATCGAGTCGCGTATTCCAGCTGGTGCTACCTTGGCTATTATCCTGGTAGTCATTGCCAATGTATGGGCTTATCACGCAGAAAAAAACGGGGAACTTTATACAAGTATTCCCAGACAGATGATCGATAACTCGATTGAGAAACTTAAGAACAATAGCACTATCTGGTTTCTGGGCAATTCCACACTAGCCGCTGGCTTTGACAAAAACATGCTCCCTGATGGAATAAAAAACAGCAGCGCTATTATTAAATTAGGTAGCGCCACCCTCGAAACAACAGTACACCTAAGTGAAATTGCTCTACAGAACAATGGGAAAAAGCCAGAAAAGATATTACTTTTTTTCACTAAAGACGACCTTAACCAAAATGGTGCCAGAGCACAGGCATCAAAGGCATATCATCAAGCCATCAACAGTCCTAGCTTATATGAAAAGATAGCATCAATGGTTCCAGTATATAGTACTCGTTATGCCATTACTGATAAACTAAGAAACAGCCTTGCTTCTATTGCTTTAGTTAAAAAGACAAAAGCCTCAAACAAAAAGCATAGAAAAGACAACTTATATAAAGATTTATCAAAACAGATTGACACAACATACTTACTCAATCTCGGTCGCGACTACAAACCAGCTTATATTGATTTTTCCAGAATAGGGAAATTTGCAAAAAATAATAACATAACTATATACTTAGTTGCGCCACCAGTCACAGCATCCATAAGTCGCTGGCAAGCCAAGTACGCACCAGACTACCCATGGAAAAGTATAATGAAAAACATAACTCATAATGCTAAAAACGCAGGCATTACCGTGCTGGACTATACCAACACCCTAAAATCTACAACAGAATATTTTAAAGACGCTTACCACCTCAATAGTAAAGGTTCTAAAATTTTCACAGAACATTTACTATCCGATATAAATTCATTACAGCAGCTGAGCCTTCCCCAATAAAACGGACGATTTAAATACCAGCGTACTTTTCTTCATATTCTACAGAAAAGAAAATTTTTTATTTAACATCATTAATGAATTCCATAATATTACAACTTGATTTATTCCAATCAAATCGTCTTGCATTTTTTTTAGCAGATAAAGACATTGTATTACGCAACTCCTCACTTGATAGTACTCGAATCATTGCCAATGCCAACTCAGAAACATCTCCTTTAGACACCATTATTGAACATTCTGCATTTACCGTATCAAGACCAAGATCATAACCGACAACAGGCAAGCCAGCTGAATTAGCTTCAACCCATGTAATACCAAAACCTTCTGTCATTGAAGGGGAAGCAAAGATCCATCCTCGTTGCAACATTTCAGACTTTTCTGCTTCAGTTATGAAGCCCTTGAAATCTACAGGCAAACCAGCCGCCATTTCTTTAAGCATTTCTTTATCAGGACCCTGCCCACCTATTATAAGACGAGAATCTGGTAGCTTTTCATGTACTTTACGAAATGCACTTATTAAATGATCAATTTTTTTACGGCCTGTATCGAGTGCACCATAATAGATAACTGTAGGGTTAGGATACTTTTTTATATTCTCGTCAATATGAAAGGTTGCTATTCCTGGAGGTATTATCCTGATTTCAGCACGAGGTTTTATCCATTTATTATTAATCTCATCAAGTGTTATCGTACTGACGACTACAAACGGTACTTTCCTGTAAATTAATGGCTGCATAATCTCTTCAAGAAAGCGCCCTATTGCTCCTTTTATCAAGCCCTGACTTTTAGTAAAAGATTTACCCTCAAAATGATGCTTTATTGCCAATAGCGGTACTGGTTTTACTATCAGTGGCAAAAATAACGGAAAACCCATTATGTTATCAATTACTATATCGGCAGCATCGAGCCTACGACGAGTTTCCATTAGTAACGGTATGATTCTATGTCGTGGGCTACCAACGCGAATAACCTCTATGCCATCAACTTGTTCACTGTCAGGCAGTAGCGTACCGTCCAGTAGCTCCTGACTACATAATATCGTAATATTATG
>JAJRUF010000257.1 GCA_024277935.1 Gammaproteobacteria bacterium | reverse complement strand
TCTTCTCCTTTTAACCAGTCAAAACCACATAACTCAGTCACTTTCATATAATAAAAACCAATACTTCCCGTGCCTTTACTTTCATAGAGACAAGTTAATTGTTGGTCTTTAAAATGATAGAAAGCCATTGACCCTCGCTCACCAAAGGAATCTATTACCGCGCAAGCGGCTTCAGTATAAGGGCTACTATAACAAGCGGTTGCTGCATGGGTTAAATGATGATCATAGTCAGCGTGAGAAATTTTACTTTGTGGGTAATATTCGCTAATAATGCGTACTAAATTCAGCCCTGCACTGCTAATATTGTTACGTTGACTGGCTATCATGTGATGTAGCTGGTAATTTTTCAGAGGGGATCTGAGTTTTTTTATACCTACTTTACCCAAGCCAGTTGCCTTTAAACAGCCTAAAGCCGCAACGATATTTTCATAAACCGGCCTTTTTCTTTGCCAATTAATAGCAATCACAAATTCATCAGCTGATGGGCAGTATTGTGTTAACAGTTCCTGCACATAAAGTAATGGGTCTGCGGCACAATTAAGAGCTCTTTTATTTTGCATATACCGCTCTATCGCTTCTGCAAAAACCACCCTCCCCTGCTCATCAATAATAGCTATTGCAGGGTCATGGTAGGTAATGGAGAGGCCAATATAGTATGTCGTCATTTCAATCCACCTCAATAGATTTTTGAAGTGCTAACCAGGAGGTTTTATGCTGAGTTTGATAATCACGCTTTGCAATTTGCTTTTGCTGAACTTTAATTTGTGCGGAAAAATGGCTGTACTGTCCACATAATGAAAAATATTCTGCCAATATAGTTTTATATCTTAAACGACTAAACCCACTACGTTTTTTTGCAATGGCCAATGCCATAGGTAAATAACGCCAGTAAATATAGGCATTATTTTTTGATAAAATTTTAACTAACTGAGAAAAATTATTATCAGTTGCTCGATAATTAGTTTGTAGATCAGGGTCAATAAGCTTTAAATGCCGCATAACCCGAGTAAAAAATGCTTTTGGATAATATATTTTTTCTAAAATATGTAAGTAATTTTGTTCAGCTTGTTTGACTGAAAAATGATAAGGAATAAAATTAATAACGCCATCAGAGTTATTCCCACTGCTTAGTTGAATTGTCCGCCCCTCTTTTTCTAATCGACGCATTAACCCCGTGTAAGGCAAGGCATTTAAAAGCCCCGCCATAACAATGGGTGCATTAGTAGCATTTACAAAATCAATAAATGGTTCTACCGACTCAGTCGTATCATGATCGAAACCATAAATCATACCTATCATGACCCCGGCCCCCGTCTGTTCTGAAATATAGTTTAATTTATCAACTAAACTACGTTCTCCTCGCAAGTTTTGGGTTTTTTTAGTTTCCAGTAATGAGGCTTTATTAGGTGTTTCCACACCATAAAAACCATTAATAAAATGCGCCTTATGAAACCAGTATCGTAACTCCTGCATGATGGTTGAATCATCAGCCAAACGTAGTGTTAATTCAGTATATTTAGGATGGTGATAGCCAATCTTCTCACCTATTTGATATAAATTTTTCAGAACTTCCAAGGCTTTTCTTGGGTTAGCAATAAAGTTATCATCAACGACAAAAACTTGCCCCAACCAACCTAATTGTTTCAGCTGCTGAAATGATTTTGCTGTTTGTTCAAAAGGGGTTACACGGTAAGCCTTTCCAAAGCGAAGCGGAATATCGCAAAACTCACAACTTTCAGGACAGCCTCGACTAATCTGCACCGCCATATGCATATAATTCTGCAGCTTAATAGATCTATAATCTGGCTGAAAGAATTGTTCAGGGGGTACAAAATGACCTTTATAATATTTTTTTGCTTTGCCTAAAATAATATCCTGTAACAGCTCATCGATCACACCTTCAGCTTCATTTTCAATAAGGTGATCAGCAATTGGCACTAAAGGGGATTGAGGAGTAACGACTGTCCCTCCTATAATTAAAAGCTTACCCAATTGTTTTACTTCAAGGGCAAGTTTTAATAAGCTCTGTTCTTGAGCTAACATGCCGCCCATAAATACATGGTCAGCATCACTTATTAATTGTTTTAATGGGCGGGGGTCAATATTTTTATCGATTAAAGACAGGGATTGGTAATAGGGTTTAAGGTGAGTATATAAACCCATCAAACCCAAAGGAGGCAACAGCCTTTTTGGTAAGCCAAATTCACTGCTCGGTGCATACATTTCAAGGCTGGTAGAATAACTCCAAAAAGTATCCTGAGTATCAAATTCCGGATAAATCAATACAGCTTTAACAGCGATATGTTTTATCATAAATCCACCTAAAGTTTATACACTCAGAATAATCTTGCCCTTACCTATTGTAAAACAGGTTAAAACACACTCTGCAAGTAAATTTTCATATCTCAACAATCTTATTAGGGTCAAAATTATCAACCACTTTACGCCCTACATATCCTCTAGGGTTACTTAATATCCTTGCACCAGCAATTCTATAATCACCGGGGCTATGAATATGCCCATGAAACCAGGCTTCAATTTCATATTCATGGAATAAATACCTTAAATCTGTGCAATAGGCAATTTTCTTTAATCTATTTTTAGAATCGTCCCAACTCCATTCAGTGGGAGCATGATGGGTAACAACCACGGTTTGCCCTGTAAAAGGTTTTGCCAGTTCTCTTTGTAACCATTGTTTTGAATACGCATGTAACTTACTAAAAGCTGTTTGATTAAAAGCTTTATCTTTATAAGTGATCCTTCTAAAATCATTTAAAGTTTTACCTAAGGCTTCAGCTTTTTTATCACCTTCCAAGAAAAGATCAGCCCATAAACTACAGCCTAAAAAACGGATATTTTTATAAATAAAAACATCATTTTCAAGAAAGTGGATTGAACTATCTTTACACTCTTCACGCAACATTGCTAATGTTTGATTATACTCATAACCATAAAATTCATGGTTCCCAGCAACATAAATGATGGGCTTATTAATTTGCTTAAGCCAATTAATGCCTTGTTTAAAAATACCAATATCACCGGCTGCAATAATAATATCAGCATCATTATCTGGTGAAATTTGAGAGCCAAATTCCAAATGAACATCAGAAAAATAATTTATTCTCACAATTTAACTCTTAATGTATTTCAGGGGTTGGATGGAGTATAATTCCATCTAAGTATACCACCTTATACTCTGTTTAACTTAGGAGCTAAGGGTTCAGGTTTAACCCCTTTTTATTAATTCAGAAAAAAAATATGTCAATTAGCCCAAGAAAGCATTCACACCAAGTTTTAGTTGGCGATATAAAAGTAGGAGGAGGCGCTCCTATTGTGGTTCAGTCTATGACTAACACTGATACTGCTGATATCGCTGGCTCTGTTAAACAAATTATCGAACTATCAAGAGCCGGTTCTGAGCTGGTTAGAGTAACCGTGAACACTGAAGAAGCTGCAAAAGCAGTTCCAGAAATTCACAATCAATTAATTCAAAAAGGCTTTTCAGTGCCTATTGTGGGCGATTTTCATTTTAATGGACATAAACTCTTAGAAAAATACCCAGAATGTGCTGAAGCACTGGCAAAATTCAGAATTAACCCAGGAAATGTAGGTCGTGGTAAGAATCGTGATCCACAATTTCAGCAAATGGTTGAATTTGCTTGTCAATATAATAAACCTGTTCGCATTGGCGTTAATGGCGGCAGTTTAGATCAAGCTGTATTAACCCGCTTATTAGATGAAAATAGGCTTTTAGAGTCACC
>JAJRUF010000025.1 GCA_024277935.1 Gammaproteobacteria bacterium | reverse complement strand
TACCATAACATACTGATATAATAGGTATTATATTTAAATATACGTGAAAATGGGTGGCAATTTTCACTTAAAGCTGAAAAAATTTAAAAAAGCGCCTGAGTTAAATGCTAGTTCTCGGACAGCCTCCTAGGTGGGAAGAATTGACGCTTACCATCGTCTGAATAACAAACTCGCTCACTTTATGCCAACTGAGGATAAAGCCTATACAAGTGGACACACTATCCATTTTGTAAATGTTACTGGGAAATTGTTAACTGAAATGGCTACACTAAGTGGACATTCAATATGACAGGTTAAGTTTACCTCTTCGGGCTCTATTCCGGAAATAAATGATAATTTAAAAACAATGAATGCCGCATAAAAACCTAGTCTACTGAAGTACGATTTTAGGTGGAATAGGGATAGATACAAAGATGCGCTTCGTACCTCAGCGCATCCTACAATTTTCCCTTAAGTCAATGACAATGACCTTATTACAGCCTAGGTATTGTAGAGATAAGACATGGCTTGTCTCTACCCATGGTCATTGTATTTATGAGCAATATCTATTGTTATTTTTCAGCTCTTGGTCTCATCTGAGGAAATAACAACACATCTCTAATTGAGGGTGAATCTGTAAATAACATTACCAAACGGTCTATACCAATACCTTCACCGGCTGTTGGTGGCATACCGTGTTCTAGTGCAACAATATAATCAGCATCAAAATGCATGGCTTCATCATCACCGGCTTCTTTTTCTTCCACTTGTTTTTGAAAGCGTTCAGCTTGATCTTCTGCATCATTTAACTCAGTAAAACCATTGGCTATTTCTCGCCCGCCGACAAAAAACTCAAAACGATCTGTAACATGAGGATCATTATCATTACGTCTTGCTAGTGGTGAAACTTCAACGGGGTATGCAGTAATAAAGGTTGGGTTCATTAACTTGTTTTCTACTGTTTTCTCAAATATTTCTATTTGAACTTTTCCTAAACCATAGCCATCTTTTAGTGGAATAGGTAGCTCCTCTGCTACTTTAACAGCAGCTTCACGTGTATTAATATTTTCTAATGTTAGATTAGGATTAAAATGTAAAATAGATTCAACCACTGTCATTCTGTCAAAAGGTTTACCAAAGTCATATTCATCACCTTGATATTTAACCATTGAACTTCCTGTTACTTCTTCTGCAATTCCTTTTAGCATTGCTTCAGTTAAATCCATTAAATCACCATATTCTGCATAAGCTTGATAAAACTCTAGCATGGTGAATTCTGGGTTATGTCGGGTTGATAAACCTTCATTACGGAAATTACGGTTAATTTCAAATACTCTTTCAAAACCACCGACAACTAAACGCTTTAAATATAATTCAGGGGCAATTCTTAGATATAAGCCCATATCTAAAGCATTATGATGGGTTTCAAAGGGGCGTGCTGTTGCGCCACCAGGAATGGCTTGCATCATAGGTGTTTCAACTTCCAAGAAGTCTTTATCAGCCAAAAATTTACGAATATAAGCCACGATTTGTGAACGAATCAAGAAGGTTTTACGTGAGTCATCGCTCATAATTAAATCCAGATAACGCTGTCTGTATTTAATCTCCTGATCAGCTACGCCATGAAATTTTTCAGGTAATGGACGCAATGCTTTAGTTAATAAACGAATATCGTCTACTCGAACACTTAATTCACCTACTTTAGTTTTAAATAATTCACCTTCAGCCCCAATAATATCACCAATATCCCACTTTTTGAATTGCTCATTATAAAACCCTTCTGGCAAAGTATCTCGAGTAACATAAAGCTGTAATTTACCTGACATATCCTGGATATGACAAAAACTAGCTTTACCCATAATTCTACGGGTCATAATACGGCCAGCAACCTTAACTCTAATAGGCTGCTCATCTAATTCTTCTTTGGTTTTTTCGCCATATTCGGCTAATAATTCGCCACTGATTACATTGCGGCGAAAGTCTGTTGGGAAAGCGATTCCATTGTCACGTAACGCTGATAGTTTAGCCCTGCGTTGTACAATTTGTTCTTGTTCGTCTTGTTGGTTTTCTGACATATTTGTAACTTACTTATTTTTTGTAATAGTTTTTATCGTTTCCATGTATTGCCTGGAAATTGCATACGGCATATACACTGAGCACAAGTGTTCCCACGCAGAGCATGGAAATAAGATAATTAATATTTACAAGCCACTCTTCAAACTGGCTTCAATAAACTGATCTAAGTCACCATCTAAAACAGCTTGAGTATTACCTGTTTCTACATTGGTTCTTAAATCTTTAATTCTTGATTGATCTAATACATAAGATCGTATTTGACTCCCCCAACCAATATCCGATTTACTGTCTTCTAATGTTTGCTGAGACTCTGCACGTTTAGAAAGTTCTAATTCATATAATTTACCTTTCAACTGCTTCATTGCAGTATCACGGTTTTTATGTTGAGACCTATCATTTTGGCATTGCACAACAATACCCGTTGGCTCATGAGTAATACGAATGGCAGATTCTGTTTTATTAACATGCTGTCCACCCGCTCCACTGGCACGATAGGTATCTATTCTTAAATCAGCTGGGTTTATTTCTATCTCAATATCATCATCAATTTCTGCATTCACAAAAACAGAGGCAAATGAAGTGTGTCTTCTACTTCCTGAGTCGAAAGGCGATTTTCTGACTAATCTATGTACACCTGTTTCAGTTCTTAACCAGCCATAAGCATAATCCCCTTCAAATTTGATTGTTGCACTTTTTATCCCTGCAACCTCGCCTTGAGATTCTTCCAATAACTCAACTTTAAAGCCTTTTCTTTCCCCCCAACGTAGATACATACGTTCAATCATCGAAGCCCAGTCCTGAGCTTCTGTACCACCAGAACCCGATTGAATATCTAAGAAGGCGTTATTAGCATCCATTTCACCAGAAAACATCCGTCTAAATTCCAGCTCTGCCACTTGTTTTTCAAAAACTGCCAGGTCTGCAACAACTGTTTCAACAGTTTCTTCATCACCCTCTTCAACTGCCATTTCCAGTAACTCTTCAGCATCCGCTAAACCATGCTCTAAATCATTAATGGTATCAACTATCGTTTCTAACTGACCTCTTTCTTTGCCTAAAGCTTGAGCGCGAGCTTGGTCACTCCAGACTTCTGGATCTTCTAATTCTCTTAACACCTCAACCAGTCGTTCACTTTTAATGTCAAAGTCCAAGTAATCTTTAAGCGCACTACCTCTTTTACTTAAATCTAGAATAGTGTTTTTTATTGGGTTAATTTCTTGCATAAATGATTATAACGACCAAATAAATAGTAACCGTTGATTATAACAGAGCAAGGATCAGTTTTTCTTAAATAGTGGCAAAACCAGATAAACTAAACCTGCCAAAATAAATGGGATACTCAACAATTGCCCTGTAGACAAGCCTAAAATATTGTCATAAGCGGCTTGTTTAGTTTTAACAAACTCAAGAAAAAATCGAGCTGTGAAGACAGTTACTAAAAAAGTAGCAAAGAAAACTCCCTCTCGGCTATTTCTATCTTTTTTTAGATACATTATCAACAGTAATATAAAAAAACATAGATAGCTTATTGCTTCGTATAACTGAACAGGATGTCTAGGCAAAAAATCAACCCGTTGAAAAATCACCGCCCAGGGTAGCGTTGTAGCATTACCTACGATCTCGGAATTAAAGAAATTACCGGTTCGAATAAAGCTTGCACCTAATGCAGAAACTATTGATACTCTATCTAAAAACCAAAGATAAGACTCATTCACTTTTCGTTGGTACAAATACAAGGCAATAAGGATCCCTAATAATCCACCATGACTGGCTAAACCCCCTTCCCATATAGCAAAAAATTTAATCGGATGGCTAAAATAATAGGCAGGATTATAAAACAAACAATGTCCTAATCTTGCCCCCACAATCGTACCAACCGCAATATAGTTCAATAAACTATCAAGTTCTGCTATATCCTTACCTTCTCGCTTATATATCCAGGTCATTAATAAATAACCTGAAATAAAGGCCGAGGCAAACATCAACCCATACCAACGAATTTTGACAAAGCCTACTGATATTGCAATAGGGTCTATATTCCAAATAAAGTAATCCATATTAATCCCATCTATGATCTCTGACCTGAACACGGCCATCAGTTATTTGAACCGGAAAAGTTTCAATATCTTCATAAGCAGGAGCACATTTAACGGCTCCTGTTTTTACACAAAATCGTGCACCATGTCTTGGGCATATTATTTCATCACCTTCAAGCTCTCCAGTGGCTATTTCTGCACCATCATGTGTACAAACATCTTCTATCGCATAAAACTGACCACCTAATTTAAAAATAGCCACATCCGTTCCATCAATATCTACAACGATATTTTCTCTTTCTATCAATGCATTCTCTGCACAGACATCAATCCAATCTGTCATTTTTTACCTTTGTTATATTTATTTTACTAAGAGGAGAGTGTAAACTAAGAAAGTTAATTTCTGTAGCCCTGATGCCAAAGAGCAGAATCAAAAGAAAGTTAGCTACAGCTTGATTTCACACTACTTCATCAAGACTACAAAAGCTTTATTTACCGTTTAAATAAACATCATAGCGAAGCAGTTTACCACTAAAACTTTCATTGGGCTTTCCTGCAATAGGTTTTGCATAATCTGGACTTTTTACCACAACTCTTTTGGTCGCAGTCCGCATGGCAACTTCAAATAGCTGTTCTCTATCTTCATCATCGCCTAATAAATCACGCAAAATAGTCATCGGCTTTTTAGCTAAAGCAGATTTTTTACGTTTGGGAGGAAACATCGGGTCAATGTAAATACATTCTGGCTTTTTTTCTAGCTTAGCTAATACTTCAATAGCATTACCAGAAATTAACTCAGGCACTTGAATATCTAAATCTATCACCCAGTCCACATCAGCCAAGCGTTTAAATCCATCAGCTAATAACTCAAACATAATAGGTGAACGCTCTATGCAACGCAATTCATAGCCCATTCTGAAAATATGTAAGCTATCTTGCCCCCAGCCCGTAGTTGCATCAACAATAGTTTTAGTTCTTCTGCCTAAAGCTTGTGCTAAAGCTCCTTTTTTGGGGGCTGGCCATGAGCGCTGCTCACCTGGCCGTGGTTCTATATCAACAGATAAACCACCCTTTTTTAATAACTCTTTATCTAATAATTTTAGCCGACCATCGCGCCAGCTTAAGAAAAATTCTTCTTGAGTTGCTTTAGTCACTAAAATAACAACTGGAATATCAAGCCTTTTGGCTAGCAAAGAATAGTCTGGCAAACCCCCTTGTTGCTCAAAAAGAACGGCAAGTTTTCCTTTATATTTTTGAGACAATAATTACTCCTAATGACTTAAAATGAAATAAAATTCGAAACTGAGCAAAGAGACAAGTCAGTTTCTGATTTTTATAAAACTCTCAATCCTGAGCTTGCTAAATGTACAGGTTTACCAGCAAGTAGCCTATATTATTCTGTTGAAATAGCATTCTCTTCATTCTTTAAAGCAGCATCTAAAGTATGCCAAGCTAATGTTGCACATTTAACACGAGCAGGATACTCTCTAACACCAGCTAATACTGCAAGTTTACCAATTGCCTCTAAGTCAATTTCGTCTTCTTTTCCTGTGGTCATTTGATGAAATTGATTAAATAATGTCTCAGCTTCCGCTTCTGTTTTACCTTTTACAATTTCTGTCATTAATGACACAGATGCGGTTGAAATAGCACAGCCTGAACCTTGAAAGCTGGCATCAATAATTTTATCACCATCCATTTTCAAGAATAAAGTTAATCTATCACCACATAATGGGTTAAAACCTTCTACTTCTCTATCAGCATTTTCCATTACCCTGAAGTTACGTGGATTTCTATTGTGATCAAAAATCACTTCCTGATAAAGGTCTCTTAAATCATCAAACATTAGCCAAATACCTCAATTAGTTGCTCTATTCCATCCATTAACACATCAATTTCTGCTTTGGTATTATACATAGCAAATGATGCTCTTGCCGTTGCTGGTACTTCAAAAAAATCCATTACGGGCATAGCACAGTGATGCCCTGCCCTTACCGCGATACCCAAACTATCTAGCATGGTACCAATATCATGTGGATGAATTTTATCTAATACAAAGGATAAAATAGCTCCTTTATCTTTTGCTTCACCAATAATTCTTAAGCCTTCTATTTTGCTGGCTTTTTCAGTCGCATATTCCAGCAATTCAGCTTCATAAGCTGCAATATTATCCATCCCTATTTCAGTCAGGTAATCAATCGCCGCACCCAGCCCTACAACATCGGCAATACTTGGTGTACCTGCTTCAAATTTATAAGGCAAAGCATTGTATTCAGTTTCTTCAAAAGTCACCTTACGAATCATATCCCCCCCCCCCTGATAGGGAGGCATAGCGTCTAATAATGCTTGCTTACCATACAGCACACCAATTCCGGAAGGTGCATAAAGCTTATGCCCTGAGAAAGCATAAAAATCACAGTCTAATTCTTGTACATCAACCGTCATATGGGGAATGGCTTGCGCACCGTCTAATAATACCGGTATATTTCTAGCTTTGGCTGCGGCAATAATCTTTTTGACTGGGTTAATAGTCCCTAGCGCATTAGACATATGAACCACTGAAACCAATTTAGTTTTATCACTAATTAATTTTTCAAATTCTGTATAAATTAATTCACCTTGTAAATTAATCGGTGCTACTTTTAAAACCGCCCCCGTCTGTTCACAAAACATTTGCCAGGGCACAATGTTAGAGTGATGCTCCATCGCAGTAATTAATATTTCATCACCGTGTTTGATATTTTCTTTAGCATAGGTTGATGCAATCAGATTAATAGCTTCAGTTGCCCCTCTCACAAAAATAATTTCTTTGGTACTGTTAGCATTAATAAAGTCTTTGACCTTTTCCCGTGCACCTTCATAGCGATCTGTCGATTTAATACTTAGAGTATGCACACCACGATGCACATTGGCATATTCATGAGTATAAAGATGAGAAATACTATCAATAACCACTTGAGGTTTTTGACAAGTAGCCGCATTATCGAGATAAACCAAGGGTTTATTACGAATTTTTTCTTTCAAAATAGGAAAATCTGCACGAATTTTTTCTATGGGAAATATTGTCATTTTTTATGTTATTCTATATTTTGTTGCTAATTTAGCAAACACGTATTATATTTTAAATTTGGTTTATCTAGTTTTATTTTGATTATGTCTGTTACTTCTGAAAATTTTTATAAAAAGCACTTAACTAACCTAGATGAGTGGAGAAGATTAGGCGAAGCTAATATCTTCCCCCCCGGCAGTCGGGTTGAGCTTATTAATGGAGAAATTATTGAAATGGCACCTATAGGAAGCAACCATTCTGGGCAAATTAACCGTCTTACTCAACTTTTAGTCCACCTGGTAGCAAAGCAGGCTGTTGTTAGCATACAAAACCCAGTCCAATTGGGTGATTTATCAGAACCAGAACCTGACTTGATGCTATTAAAGCCCAATACTGATTTCTATAGTTCTCAGCACCCACAGGCTAAAGATGTCTTGTTATTAATCGAAGTAGCTGATAGCTCTTTAAAATTTGATCAAAACCAAAAACTTCGTTTATATGCCTTGCATAATATTCCTGAGTATTGGTTATTAAATATCAAAGACAGCTGTATCGAAGTTTACCGCCAACCTCACGATGGAGTTTATGCTGAAAAAACCACTTTACGTGCTGGCGACAAAATTACTTTATCCCAATTAAATAATATTAGTCTCAATATTGCTGATATTTTGTAGAGCAGACTAAAGTCCACCCTACAATTTACAACCAAGATTGATCAACACCTGCTTGAGGAAAGCATTTTAATACTTGTCCTAAAACCACCTTACGTAAACTTTTCAACTTTACCCTATCAACCATTTCATTTGCAAAAGCAAAAGTCAGCATATTTCTGGCTGTTTCTTTATCAATACACCTCGTTTGTAGATAAAAAATAGACTTTTCTTCTAACTGCCCCACCGTGACACCATGCGCACATTTTACATCATCCGCATAAATTTCTAGCTGTGGCTTAGTGTCGGCTTCTGCATCATTAGATAACAATAAATTACGGTTATTCATGGCTGAATCTGTTTTTTGAGCATCTTCCGCCACATAAACCATACCTTGAAAAACACCTTTAGCACGCTGATTTAATACACCTTTATACAATTCATTACTAATTGCATACGGTTTCAAATGGTTAATACGGGTATGGTTATCAATATGTTGACGTTTATTGCCTAGATATAATCCATTAAAATCACATTCAGAAGCAGTGCCCAAATCTGTGTGTACATCAGTTCTAGCCAGCAAACTACCAAAAGCAAAGTTATGATGATTAAATCGACTATCTCGGGCTTGTTTAACGTAAGTACCACCAAAGTGATAAGCCTTGTCACCTTCACTTTGCACTTTATACAAAGTTAAATTGGCATTTTTTTCGACAAAAACCTCAGTTACTGCCGCCGTTAAATAACTATCATCAATACCAACAAAAGTTTCGATAATATTGACTTCAGCCATATCATCAGCAATTAACAGATGACGAGTTGTGGCTAAACATTCAGCTTTTGTCACTATATGTAATAATTGAATAGGTTGGTCTACAACTTTTTTAGCCGGAATATGAACAAATATACCGTCACTAAACCAGGCAGTATTAAAAGCAACAAAACTATGTTCCTCACTATTAACGGCTTTACCTAAATAACGTTCTAATAGTTCAGGCTTTTGCTCTACAGCATCAGCCATACTTAATACTGAAATATCTTTATCTAACCCCTTTAATGAAGAATGCTGCTTAGAAAAATGGCCATTTATTAAAACAACGGTTAAAGCTCCCTCCACTGTATTTTCAGTTACCAACAGCTGATCAAAAATAGGTTCTGACTGGTCTAATGAAGGTACAAATAATGTCTTTTCAATAGCTGAAACATTTGTATAGCGCCATTCTTCTTCTCTTAAGGATGGAAAACCCTTTGCAGAAAAATAATTAAACGCATCTGTTTTTAATTGTTTTAGCCAAGCTAATGATTGCCCTGGCAATAAATCAGCTGTTTTCTCATATTCTGCAATATAACGACTTGTCATTATGCTGCCTGCCCTTCAACCCACTGATAACCTTTCTCTTCCAGCTCTAATGCAAGTTCTGACCCTCCAGACTTAACAATTTGGCCGTCAGCCAAGACATGTACAAAATCAGGTTTAATGTAATCTAATAAACGTTGGTAATGAGTAATCATTAAAAATGACCGTTCAGTTGAACGCAGTGAATTAACGCCTTCTGCTACAACTTTTAGTGCATCAATATCTAAACCAGAATCTGTTTCATCCAAAATACACATTTTTGGCTCTAAAATAGCTGCTTGTAGAATTTCATTACGTTTTTTCTCACCGCCTGAAAAACCTTCATTAACTGCACGGTATAAAAATTGTTGATCCATTTGTAATAATTTAATTTTATCCTTAACCAGAGTTAAAAAATCCATTGCATCCACTTCATCTAAACCATTGTGTTTACGAATTGAATTTAAAGCAGCTTTCAACATATAGATATTACTCACACCAGGAATTTCTACAGGGTATTGAAAAGCTAGAAAAATGCCTTCACGCGCTCTAATTTCGGGAGCCATTTCCAACAAATCCTTTCCTTTATAGGTCACTTTACCTTCAGTAATGTTGTAACCTGGCTTTCCTGAAAGCACATGAGATAAGGTACTTTTACCGGCACCATTTGGTCCCATAATAGCGTGTACTTCACCTGCTTTAATTTCTAAATTAAGACCTTTTAAAATGGGCTTATCACCAACACTGGCATGAAGATTTTCTATCTTAAGCATTTTTTTTCCTGTTTAATCTTTTTCATTACCACACACTTTTGGGTGATTCCAACTACATATTGTGTATGTTAAATATTGGGTTAGCTTATTTCGCTGTGCTCAATAAGCTAACCCAACCTACATTTCTTCTCATTACTAAGCTAAGCAAAGCATAGCAATAAAGTAAATTTTTAACCGACAGAGCCTTCTAAACTTATTCCTAATAAAGCTTGCGCTTCTACTGCAAACTCCATCGGCAATTCTTTAAAAACCTCCTTACAAAATCCATTCACAATCATGGATACCGCATCTTCTGCTGATAACCCACGTTGCTGACAGAAAAACAACTGATCTTCACTGATTTTTGAAGTTGTTGCTTAATGCTCTACTTGAGCAGAAGGTTGTTTTACTTCAACATAAGGAAAAGTATGGGCACCACATTTATCACCCACTAATAATGAATCACACTGAGTGTAATTCCGTGCATTTTCCGCACTTTTAGCAACTTTAACTAAACCTCGGTAAGTATTTTGAGCTTTACCTGCAGAAATACCTTTTGAAATAATCGTGCTCTTGGTATTTTTACCGATATGGATCATCTTAGTGCCGGTATCAGCCTGCTGATAATTATTGGTGAGGGCAACAGAATAAAACTCACCAACAGAGTTATCACCCAATAAAACACAGCTTGGATATTTCCAGGTAATTGCAGAACCTGTCTCAACTTGTGTCCAAGACACTTTAGAGTTATCTCCCCTACACTCTGCACGTTTAGTGACAAAGTTATAAATCCCTCCCACACCATTTTCATCACCGGGATACCAGTTCTGTACCGTTGAATATTTAATTTCTGCGTTTTTCATCACCACTAATTCAACCACTGCCGCATGCAATTGATTTTCATCTCGCATGGGTGCAGTACAACCTTCCAGATAACTGACATGACTGCCTTCATCAGCAATAATTAAAGTACGTTCAAACTGCCCAGTATTAGCAGCATTAATTCTAAAATAAGTTGATAGCTCCATCGGACAACGAACACCTTTGGGAATATAAACAAAGGAACCATCCGTAAAAACAGCTGCATTTAAAGCTGCAAAAAAGTTATCCCCCTGGGGCACTACCGTTCCTAAATACTGTTTAACGAGTTCAGGGTATTCTTGTAAAGCTTCAGAGATAGGACAAAAAATAACCCCCGCATCTTTTAATTTACCTTTAAATGTTGTGGCAACAGAAACGCTATCAAAAACCGCATCAACAGCAACACCTGCTAATCGTTCTTGCTCATCTAAAGGAATACCTAATTTCTTATAAGTATCTAATAATTCAGGATCAACTTCATCTAAACTTTGCGGCTTATCTGAATCTTTTTTAGGTGCAGAATAATAGCTTATTGCCTGATAATCAATAGGCTCAATGTTTAACTGCGCCCAGTCAGGTTCTGTCATCGTTTGCCAATGCCGAAAAGCCTTCAAGCGATATTCCAACATAAACTTAGGCTCGCCTTTTATTTTAGATAACTTGGCAATAACTTGTTCATCCAAACCTGGAGGAAAAGTATCCACCTCAATATCAGTAACAAAACCTTGGGTATATTCCTGATCAATCAGGTTTTCAACTTCTTTAGCACTTGATGACATAAATCACTCTATCTATATAAACTACTAACGGGGACTGTTATTTCTACCGGTGACCTAACTGGCATAATCATATCGGCAAGGGTAACTGAGTCCAACGCATTAAAAACTTTTTGATTAATCAAGCCCCAGTTGCCTTGAATTTCACACCCACTGGCTTGATCACACAATTTATGGGAAGCATTGCATTCAGTTAAAGAAATAGGCCCTTCAAGCGCACTAATCACAGTAGCTACTGTGATTTTTTCAGGTGCTCTGGCTAAAAAGTAGCCACCTTTCGCCCCCCTTACAGAAGTGACTACATGAGCTTTAACCAAAAGCTTTAGCACTTTACTCACCGTAGGCAAGGTAATCCCAGTTACCTTAGATATTTCAAAAGCTGCATGCATATTAATATGATCTTTTGCCATATAACTTAAAATAACGGTTGCATAGTCTGTTAACTTACTTAACTTTAACATTGCTTCTCCATTTACAATGTGGACTATTTTAGTCCTATTTAATTACCAAGTAAAGTAGTTGGTTATTATTTTAAAAGATAGCTTTCAGTCGAACAGGAGTAACGACACAATTCCTCTGCAATAGCTCAAAAATAACAAACTATTTTTCTATTAATACAACCGCTTGTACGGCAATACCTTCCTTACGTCCTTCAAAACCTAATTTTTCCGTTGTAGTCGCTTTAACATTGATAAAATCAATATCAACGTTTAAGTCAGCAGCAATATTTGTACACATCGCTACAATATGTGGTGCCATTTTGGGTGCTTGCGCAATAATAGTAATATCAGCATTAACTAGGCTATAGCCTTTTTCCTGCACCACGGCATAGACATGTCGTAATAATACACGACTATCGGCCCCTTTAAATTCAGGGTCAGTATCAGGAAAATGTTTACCAATATCACCTAATGCCGCCGCACCTAGTAATGCATCTGCTAATGCATGTAAAACTACATCACCATCAGAATGTGCTTCAAGACCTTGGTCATAATCAATTGTTACACCACCCAATATCACATCACCTTCATCTATAAAACGGTGTACATCATAACCTTGCCCCACTCTAATCATTGCTGTTGCTCCATATAAAATTGTGCCAGTGCTAAGTCTTCAGGCCGAGTAATTTTAATATTATCGGGACGGCCTTCTACTATTTTTGGTTGCAAGCCTTGCATTTCCAGTGCACTGGCTTCATCTGTTATTACTGAATTTCCCTCTGCTGCTTCCAAGGCTGATTTCAACATTCCATAGCGAAACATTTGTGGAGTTAATACTCTCCAAATAACGCTTCTATCAATTGTTTCAGTAATATTAATACCTTCAACATTTTTTAAGGTGTCATGAGAAGATAAAGCAAGAATACCGCCTACAGCATCATCTTTTAATGATCCAATTAAATAATGAATATCAGCACTGGTTAAACAGGGTCTGGCGGCATCATGAACCAATACCCAATCATTATCAGAAGCACGCTCAGTTAAAGATTTTAATGCCGACAGTACCGAATCAGCCCGTTCTTTACCGCCCGCAGCCGTCACAACTTTTTTATGCTTTGAACATTCAAGTTCAGGCCAATATGGGTCTTCTTTTGATATTGCAACAGCAATTGCTGAAAAAACATCAGCTTGTAATAATCGATTGATTGTTTGTTCTAAAACTGTTTTACCCACTAGTGGAAGATATTGCTTGGGCCTATCGGCTTGCATACGTTTACCAACGCCAGCAGCCGGAACAACAGCCCATATTTTTACTTGAGTCATTTTAGTGTCTCGTTTTGTTTGTTAAGTAGTTCTTGATAAGAACTATCAATTTGATTACAACTCAACAACTGTGGTTTATTTAGATTATGAAGGGAGGAGTTTTCAATATCATTAAGCAACTTTTTTAATGATAAAAATATTAAATTAATCAGCCTATCTTTAAAGCTTTAAAGCTTTAAAGCTTTAACCAGAAAAATTTAGCTCACCAACCGCATCCTTTCCTGTATCGTTTTCGCCAACAATAATATAACGGTTAAGCCATCTAATTTAATATCCGCAGAGCGAATCATGCCAATATTTTATTTTTTAATTTCATAGACTGAGCTTTACCTTTTGAAAATTATTCTATTACTTGAAAAAAGGTTTCATTTTCCTTAATCATCCCTAATTCATAACGGGCTCTTTCCTCTATCGCCTCTTCGCCTTTACGCAAATCTAACACCTCTGCATATAGCGCATCATTACGTTCCTTTTTTTTCTTGGCTTCTTTGGTCAAAATATCTAAATGTTTTTGGTATTCTGTCACTTCTTGCCTACCACCATCACCCAGCCACAATCTATATTGTAACTGGGCAATAAGTAGAATCAACACAACTATAAGGATTTTAACAAAAGTCATAACCGCTCTTTTTCGTCTTTAGCCTTGCGTCTTGCTCTTATAACATTTTAAATGCGCTACGACCTGCGTAAATTGCATTGCCACCTAACTCATCTTCAATTTTCATTAGACGGTTATATTTAGCGATACGATCAGAACGGCTCAGTGAACCTGTTTTGATTTGACCAGTACCCGTGGCAACCACTAAATCAGCAATCGTTGTATCTTCCGTTTCACCTGAACGATGAGATACAACAGCACTATAACCTGCGTCAGATGCTTTGCTAATGGCTTCTAAAGTTTCAGTTAAAGTACCAATTTGGTTTACTTTAATTAAAATTGAGTTAGCAATACCTTTATCAATACCTTCCTGAAGAATAGCAGGGTTTGTGACGAATAAATCATCACCTACCAATTGAATTTTACCAGCCAACTTTTCAGTATGAACTTTCCAACCGTCCCAATCATTTTCATCTAAGCCATCTTCAATCGAGATTATGGGATATTTTTCTACCCAGTCTACGAAGAAATCAGTCATTTCATCAGACGTTAAGCTTTTGCCTTCAGCATCTAATACATATTTACCTTCTTTATAATATTCAGAAGCCGCTGCATCCATACCTAAATAGATATCTTCGCCCGCTTTATAACCTGCCAATTCAATTGCTTCTAGAATAACTTCAATCGCTTCTTCGTTTGAAGAAAGGTTTGGGGCAAAGCCACCTTCATCGCCTACTGTTGTTGCAAGCCCCTTAGCTTTTAGCACTTTAGCTAGGTTATGGAAAACTTCAGCACCGTAACGAATCGCCTCACGGAAAGTTGGAGCACCTACAGGTAAAATCATAAATTCTTGTAAATCCACGCTGTTATCAGCATGTGAGCCACCATTGATGATATTCATCATAGGGACAGGTAATACAAATTTACCACTCGTATTTAAATAACGGTATAAAGGAATACCACCTTCTTGAGCGGCTGCATGAGCGGCTGCCATAGAAACACCCAGAATAGCATTAGCACCTAAAACAGCTTTATTATGCGTACCATCCAAATCAATCATTTTTTGATCTAGTTTTGCTTGGTCAGAAGCATCCATACCGATAACGGCTTCACGGATTGTTGTGTTTACATTTTCAACCGCTTTTAAAACACCTTTACCTAAATAACGTGATTTATCACCATCACGAAGTTCAATGGCTTCACGCTCACCCGTTGATGCGCCTGATGGCACCATGGCACTGCCCACTAAGCCAGAAGCTAAATACACCTCTACTTCTACTGTTGGGTTTCCGCGTGAATCTAATACTTCACTCGCTTTAATATCTACAATTCTAGCCATTTTTTCCTCTATAAAGTTGATTCAATAAAACTGTTTGCTTTAACAGCCTGATCGATGGTTATTAATGTTTCTAATAATTCTTTCATTCTATGTAACGGCCATGAATTAGGCCCATCACTTAATGCTTCGTCTGGTTTAGGGTGTGTTTCCATAAATACTCCCGCAATACCTGCCGCCACAGCAGCTCTTGCTAATACCGGCACATGTTCACGTTGACCACCAGAACAAGTCCCCTGACCACCAGGTAGCTGAACAGAATGCGTTGCATCAAAGACAACAGGACAATCGGTTTTACGCATTTCAGCTAAGGAACGCATATCTGAAACTAGATTATTATAGCCAAATGATGCACCACGTTCACAAACCATAATTTGATCATTACCGGTTGCTTTAGCTTTAGCGGCCACATGCACCATATCCCAAGGTGCTAAAAACTGACCCTTTTTAATATTAACAGGAATACCTTGTTTAGCTACATTTTGGATGAAGTTAGTTTGTCTGGATAAAAATGCAGGGGTTTGCATAATATCAACAACCGAAGCAACTTCATCTAAAGGTGTATCTTCATGTACATCAGTCAAGACTGGCACGCCAATTTGATCTTTTACTTTTTGCAGTATGGCCAAACCTTTTTCTAAACCTGGACCACGAAAACTATCGTGCGATGAACGGTTAGCTTTATCAAATGATGATTTATAAATAAAAGGAATACCTAATGCATCGGTCACTTCTTTTAGATACCCAGCAGTATCCAATGTCATTTGCTCGCTTTCAATAACACAAGTACCTGCTATCAAAAATAAAGGTTTATCCAAACCTACTTCAAAACCACATAATTTCATTTTTTATTACCTTTTTTTTGCTTAGCAGCGGCTTCAACAAACCCTGAAAACAAAGGATGTCCTTTCCGGGGTGTTGAAGTAAATTCTGGGTGAAATTGACAAGCTAAAAACCAGGGGTGATCAGGAAGTTCAACAAACTCAACTAAACGACCATCCATTGATTTACCAGAGAAAACCAGCCCGGATTTTTCTAGTTGCTCAAGGTATTTGTTGTTAAATTCATAACGATGACGATGACGTTCTGTAATAACATCTTTTTGATACAAGCTATGCGCTAGGGTATTTGGCTGTAACCGACATTTTTGCGCGCCTAAACGCATCGTACCACCCAAATCTGAGTTTTCATTTCGGGTTTCAAGTTGCCCGTCTTCATCCATCCACTCAGTAATCAACCCAATGACAGGTTGAGGTGAATTAGGTAAAAACTCTGTACTATGAGCACCCTCAAGCCCCACAACATTCCTGGAAAATTCAATAACAGCCGCCTGCATACCTAAACAAATACCTAAATAAGGTATTTTATTTTCTCTTGCATAACGCGCTGCAGCAATTTTTCCTTCTACCCCTCGTTCACCAAAACCACCAGGAACCAAAATTGCATCAATACCTTGTAGAACGGCAATACCTTCATCCTCGACCAATTCGGCATCAATATATTTTATTTTTATCTTATTCCTGGTTTTTAAACCGGCGTGAGTCAATGCTTCTACCAATGATTTATACGCATCCGAATGGTCAACGTATTTACCAACCATAGCAATGGATACTTCATCTTTAGGGTGCGTAATCGCTTCAACAACTTCTTTCCATTCAGACAAATCGGCTGCTGGTACATCTAGTCTTAATTGGTCAACGACAATATCATCCAAACCCTGTTCATTTAATAATAATGGGATTCTATAGATAGTATCTGCATCAATTGCAGAAATAACAGCTTTCTCTGCCACATTAGTAAATAATGCAATCTTACGGCGTTCACTAGTAGGAATGGGCTGTTCAGAGCGGCAAATCAGAATATCAGGCTGAATTCCAATCGTCCTTAATTCTTTGACCGAATGCTGTGTAGGTTTGGTTTTTAATTCGCCGGCAGACTTGATAAAAGGCACTAGAGTCAAATGAATAAAAAGAGCTTTATCTCGTCCTTCTTTTATACCTATCTGTCTAATCGCTTCTAAAAAAGGTAAAGACTCAATATCACCAACCGTTCCACCCACTTCTATTAGAGCAACATCTACCCCCTCGGCACTGGCATAAATACGACGTTGAATTTCATCAGTAATATGAGGAATAACCTGAACCGTTGCACCTAGATATTCACCTTTACGCTCTTTTCTAAGTACATTTTCATAAACCTGACCCGAAGTAAAATTATTTTTTTTACCCATTGTGGTTTTAAGAAAGCGTTCATAGTGACCTAAATCTAAATCAGTCTCTGCACCATCTTCAGTAACAAACACTTCACCATGTTGAAAAGGACTCATGGTACCTGGATCTAAGTTAATATAAGGATCTAACTTAGTCATGGTTACCTTAAGGCCACGCTCTTCAAGAATAGCGGCCAATGAAGACGCAGCAATCCCTTTACCCAACGAAGAAACAACACCGCCCGTAATAAATATGAATTTAGTCATACAAATGAAATTACCCCTTCAAAAAACCAGTTAATTTAATAAATTTAAAACGGCTGATTGTACCATTTATTAACATTAGTTTTCCGGTTTTTATTACGCCTTCATTTTAAGGTAACTCCAAACTTTTACTTCCTATTATAAGCTCCTTTATCTCATCATTTTCCACCAGCAAGACAGTATCAGCCAAATCCTGAAAAATCCCATGCTCCACAACACCGGGCAAGCCATTTAAAATAACATTTAACCGGTGGCTGTTAAGGGAAGTATCAAAACTCATATCTATAATCAAGTTACCCGCTGATGAAACTGCCAAACCCCCTTTTTCTGCCAGACGAAGCTCTCCTTTTCCACCAGCCTGTTCAAGCTGCAGCTTAACTATTTGCCAAGCAAAAGGCATAACTTCAATAGGAATTGAAAATTTCTCCCCAATCCGACCAACTCTTTTACTCGAATCCACTAATACTATAAATTGTTTACTCGACCTTGCTAATAGCTTTTCCCTTACTAGGTCAGCTCCCTGCCCTTTCAACAAAGTATTATCAGGAGCAACTTCATCCGCGCCATCAACATATAAATCTAGGCTTTCAATATGCTCAATAGCCTTTATAGGTATATTTAAGGACTGAGCTTTAAGCATACTAACAAGAGAACTTGCAACAGTAGTTACATCTAGGCTTTCATGTTTTATTCGATAAGCCAGTGCTTCAATAAAATAGTTTGCAGTAGACCCCGTCCCTAAACCAACCACCATTCCATTTTTAACTTTCTGAGTAGCATATTTTGCCACTCTTTCTTTATCATTCATCCTGTCACCCTAACTATTTTAGAAGAGAGTAAAACCATCCAGAAAAACCAACAATAGAATGGTTACGGCTTACAACTGCTGTATTTTTTCTAAAACTGCTTGCGCATGCCCCTCATGAGACACTCCATACATAGCTTCAGCCAATACACCCTCTTTAGTAATAATAAAAGTAGAGCGCAAAATAGCCATTTTTTTCACCCCATTTTTCTCTTTTTCTTGCCACACACCATAGTTTTCACAAACTTCACCACTTTCATCCGCCAATAAATCCAGCGTCAAGTTATATTTATTAATAAAATCAACATGACTAGAACAAGAGTCTTTACTTACACCAATAACAACAGTGTCTAGTGCTGCAAATTTATCTGCCAATGCAGTAAAGTCATTAGCTTCTATCGTACATCCAGGCGTATCATCTTTTGGATAGAAATATAAAACTACATTTTTCTGACCTTTAAAAGAAGATAATTCAATCAACTTGCCCTGTTGATTTTTAGAGCTAAATTCCGGAGCAATTTGGTTTTTTTCTAACATAAATAATTCCTTAACATAATAATTGAGACAAGCTGATTATCACTGAACTTTAAACATATTAAAACCATAATTTTATTGGTCAAATACAACTAAGGATTTACCTCGCCGTGCAACCAACTCTTGAATCCAATCCTCTTTTTTGGTCTTTGCATTTCTTTTTACAATCTGGCTAATCTCAGACATCGCACTGGAAATAAGATCACTTCTCAGCCTGCTGTTTTTTTCATGCTTACCAATAGAGCCTAACTGTTTCAGCAACGAAGCTATCGGCAAAAACTCAGCACTTAGAAATCCGTAGTCGTGACCGCGCAAAATATATACACAGTAGTCCGCGAAGATATATGTTAGTTATCAGACACCTAGTTACTCAAAAACCCTGAAAAATGAAATACCTCTTGCTTTTCTTTATCTAAAATATATACTTTTTAATATATATTAATACAGGAGAATATTATATGCCCTCTCAAATAGCTAAAATTTTTATGAATGGTCGAAGCCAAGCTGTGCGCTTGCCTAAAGAGTATCGTTTTGATACCGATGAAGTTTATATTTCCAAGCAAGGAAAAAATATCATTATTTCTGCAAAAAAACCAACTTGGGATGAATTTTTGATTCCAAATCAGCCTTTGATGATGATTTTTTGAGTGACAGATTTGATACCCTACCACAAGAGCGGAATTTTGATTAATGTATATGCTTGACACAAATATTTGTATTTATGTTTTAAAAAAACACTCAAACAAACTACGACATAAATTCAAGGCTACAAAAAATATTAGCATTTCATCAATAACTTACGGTGAACTGTGTTTTGGTATTGAAAATGGAGAGAGCTCCATGAAAAAGGCTCGATGGAAAGAGCTTGACCTCTTCACTCAGCAATTATTTATTGAGCCTTGGGATGAGAATGTTGCAAAACACTATGGAGCTATTAGAGCCTTTTTAAAAAAACAAGGAACACCGATTGGTAATAATGATCTTTTAATTGCTGCCCATGCTCGAAGCTTAGGTTATGTAATGGTTACAAATAATGTTAGAGAATTTGAGAGAGTTCCTGACCTTACAATAGAAAACTGGGTATAAAGGTAATTTCTCGAAAAACAATAATCAAATTGCAATAATCGGGGGCAGATACAAATTAAACTCACCACCCCTCTTCTTACTCCATTCTGCAGAAATCAGCATAGCATTTAATTTGTATCCAACCCTGGTTACTCCAGGAGATAGTTCAATCAACTTGCCCTGTTTATTTTTAGAGCTAAATTCCGGAGCAATTTGGGTTTTTTCTAACATAAATAATTCCTTACCTTAATAATTGAGAACTTCTGATTATCACTGAACTTTAAACATATTAAAACCATAATTTTATTGGTCAAATACAATTAAGAACTACAAGATAACTTAGAACACCCTGCCTTATGCCTAGCCCATTCAGGCCGTTTAACGGCATAATGCTGTTTTTCAGGCTGTTCATCATAAGGCCTTCGCATAAGCTCTAGTAATTCATTTACCATTGAATAATCCCCCTGTTCTGCCTTATCTATAGCTAATTGTGATAAATAATTACGCAATATATATTTGGGGTTAACGGCATTCATACGCTGTTTTTTATCAATTTGCTTAACCCCTGCTTTTTGCAATCGAATAATATAGACTCGTATCCAACTTGCAAACCGTGACTTATAATCTTCTGTTAACGCCTCCAAGCGATACCACGCATCCTGAATAGGCTTAAGCAACTGTTTATCAGATAAAGTTTCCAGCGAATTTTCCAGATCAAGTAAAGCCAGACTACGATAAAAAATAGTCATATCCGTTTCTACTTCAGCCAATAAAGCCAGTAACTCAGAAAACAGCTTGCTATCTGTTTCAGGGTTAAAAGTATCTAGCCCAAGCTTATCAGTCATCATATTATTCCAAGCTTGCTCAAAAGTTTGGTTATATATTGCCAGTGCTTGTTGAAAGGGTTCCTCTTGCTCAACCAAGGGATAAATGGCATTAGCCAACTGTAAAAGGTTCCAGAGTGCTATTTGAGGTTGTTGACTATATCGGTAGCGACGCTCACCTGCATCAGTCGTATTAGGGGTCCAGTCAGGGTCATAATTATCCAGCCAGCCATAAGGACCATAATCAATGGTTAAGCCTAAAATAGACATATTATCCGTATTCATAACACCATGAACAAAGCCAACACGTTGCCAATGCACTATCATTTCAGCGGTTAATTTGCACACTTCTTCAAACCAGGCAATATAAACTGTTTTATCCAAAACTCCATTATCTTTTACTAAATGTGGGAAGTCAGTTCTAATAGTAAAATCAACAAATTGACGCAATACATCTATTTCGCCTCTGGCAGTAAAAATTTGAAAACTACCAAACCGAACAAAGCTGGGGGCGACTCGACATACAACAGCTCCTGGTTCTGCTCGTGGATTACCATCATAAAACATATCTCTAACGACCTGCTCCCCAGTCAATATAAGGCTTAAAGCACGCGTAGTCGGAACACCTAAATGATACATTGCTTCACTGCATAGAAATTCACGTACCGATGAGCGTAGCACAGCCAGTCCATCAGCAGAACGAGAGTACGGGGTGGGCCCCGCTCCTTTTAATTGCAGAACCCAGCGTTGTTTCTGAGTATTCACCACTTCACCTAAATTAATCGCACGCCCATCACCAAGTTGCCCAGCCCAATGACCAAACTGATGCCCCCCATAGCACATAGCATAAGGTTGCATTCCTGCTAAAATCTCATTACCAACAAAGACTTTAGCAAATTGTTCGGATTTACAGTCGTCTTCTGTTATTCCAAGTTGTTCAGCCATTTCTTTGGAGTAGGCTGCCACTGTTGGCGCAGTCACATTAGCGGGTAAAACATGAGAGTAACAAGCCTTCAATACTTGCCGGCGATAGTTATTGGGTTCTGAATCAGCAGGTAATTGTTGAACAAACCGGTTATCAAAAATCAATTTGTCCAACCTAGTTGAATTATTTAATGGTAAAGTCATCAGAATATCTTTTCAGTAGCAATAGAACACATTATTTAGATAAAGTAATGTTATATCTACCTTAATTTTATTACTGAATTATCAAGCCATTCAACACAGAATGATTTTGGCATTATCACTTGCTGTTTACGGGCGAGCTATTTTTTAAAAAATTGATAATAATGGACGTTAATAACTTTGCTTGAGAAGTTTTAAAGATATGTTGGGCATGTGCCTTGCCATCAATTAACTCTAGTGTCTTGGGCTCAGGTGCTTTAATAAATGCTGACTTTACGATTTTAGCTAAATATTCATCTTTACTGGCAATAAATAACAGCTGGCCTTTTAGCTCTTCAGGTTTATAAGCGCGTGGAAGGGACAAAAGAATAAGTTGATCTATTTCTTTATCTTTTGAGTAAACACTTGCTTTTTCAGCAGCAACAGCTCCCATACTTGCACCTAAAACTGAAACCTTGCTAACACCAGACTGTTTTCTTAAAAACCTAACACCAGCAAGCACATCTTCATAAAGGGCTTGGGCTTTACTCCCCTGAGTTGATTTACTATAACCTCTAAAATCGATAGCCAGAACAGTCAAGTTTTCTGCCAGTAATTGTTGCTCAAACTCACCCCAACTGTCTTTATTAAAAATAGCACCATGAGCCAATAACACAGCATGCGGCCCTCGTTGCTGAAAATTTGCATAAATAGTGGCATTATCTACAGTTGTAAAACTGACCTCCTCCGCCAAAGACACATGAGTGTTAACAATAAAAAGTAACACTAAAAATACACGAATCATCATAGCACCTCAATAAAAGAAAATTAAAATATACCTATATCTTGTTTTCTAAGGTAATATTTTTAACGGCAAAACAAGATAACAAATCATGAAAAAACTAATTATAAAAGCCATCATACTCCTTATAGCAACTAGCTCCAATTGCATTGCAGAGGTCCCAGGAAAAACAATTGCCTATGCTTGTTATAGTTGTCATGATGAAAAGCTTGATGACCTTAAACAAGCAAAGAAATTATCGGTCGAAAAGCTAAGTAATATTTTATTAGCGTTAAAAGCAAATAACCAACAATCTACCATTATGGGACGCATCACAAAAGGCTTTTCTGATGGTGAATTAATAGCAGTTGCCCGTTATATAGGCCAATAAATAATATGATTTCCAGACGTAAATTTATCAAATTAGCTGGCAGCTCAACAGGACTTCTGGTTTCAGGCTGTCAAGCAATCACCGTTAAACCTTCAACCGCTACACATGTAGTCATTATCGGTGGGGGCTATGCAGGAGCAACCGCGGCAAAAACAATCAAAAAGCTTGATCCTGGTATTAATGTCAGCATCATTGAACCTAAACCACATTATATTTCCTGCCCTGGTAGTAATTGGGTTTTAGCTGGGCTTAAAAACATAAAATCTCTGTCTGTTTCATATCAGCAATTAACAACTCGCTACAATGTTAATATTATCCATAACAAAGTAACTTTTATTGACCCAGACAAAATGTCTGTAACCCTGGAAAACCAGCAAAAGATTTATTATGATCGGCTGATTGTTTCTCCAGGTATTGATTTTCGCTGGGAATCTATTGAAGGACATAATGAGTCAACTACCCATCTAATTCCTCATGCCTGGAAAGCAGGTGTACAAACAGAAATACTCCATAGGCAACTGCAAAATATGCATAATGGCGGCACAGTGATTATTAGCGCGCCACCCAATCCTTTTAGATGCCCTCCTGGTCCCTATGAACGCGCCAGCATGATGGCTTATTACCTAAAAAAAAACAAACCCAAATCAAAAATAATTATTCTTGATAGTAAAACGCAATTTTCCAAACAAAACTTATTTATTAAAGGTTGGAAAAAGTATTATGGTTTTGGCACTAACAATAGCCTAATTGAATGGCAGCCCATTCCAGACAACCCGATTGTCAAAATTGATGTAAAAAG
>JAJRUF010000256.1 GCA_024277935.1 Gammaproteobacteria bacterium | reverse complement strand
GACCTCGCAGTAACACTGGAAAAAAACTCAAAAGACCTCGAGCTAGTAAAGAAATATCGGCAGGATTATGGTCAAGCTTTTGAGATTCCCATGAGCAACCGTTTTGATTTAGGCGTCATCAAAAAACTGGTCTCACTGATAAAATAACGTAATATCGACATCATCCATACCCACGGCTATAAATCAGATATTCTTGGCATTATCGCTGCGCGCAAAGCGGGCATTAAATGCATAGTCACACCTCATGGCTTCGAAAATGTTAAGGACCCTAAATTAAGGCTTTTTATATGGCTAGGGTGCAAAGCGATGCGCCATGCAGACCGAGTGGTTCCGTTATCGCCACAACTGATGGATGACTCCAAAAAAATAGGCGTAAAAGAAAAAAAGCTGGTTTATATTCAAAATGGTGTTGATCTTTCTGAGGTAGATAAACAAAAACAATTGAAAAATCCGCTCAAACATATTGATGGAGAGAAACGTATCGGTTTTATCGGACAAATGATAAGCCGTAAAAACATTTACGATATTTTAGATATCTTTGAAAGCCTTTCAGTAAAACACAAAGACATCCGTTTAATATTTGTCGGTGACGGAGACCAACGAGCTGAACTGGAATCTTATGCAGAGAAACTAACGAGTTATGCAAAAATAGATTTTCTAGGGTTTCGAGATGATAGGCTTGAGCTATTACAAAGTTTTGACTTATTCGTCATGACATCAACCCTTGAAGGTATCCCTCGTTGCCTTATGGAAGCCTGCGCAATGGGCGTGCCTGTAGCTGCTTACGACATTCCCGGTATAGACCAGTTGATTACTCATAAAAAGACTGGGCTACTAGCAACACTCGGAGACACGAAAAGCCTCACTTTATATTGGGAAGAGCTGCTTTTTAATAAACAATCTGCGATGAACTTGGCAGAAAATGCGCGACAATACGTTCAAACTCACTATTCAGCTCAACGCATGGCCAATGAATACCATGACCTGTTCAAACAATTAACATCAAATTAATTTTCGGATGACACAATCAAATGGTAACGCAAGATAAACCAGATGTACTTTTTGTTCTCTCTATCGATACCGAAGAAGAGTGGGACTGGTCTGGGCCATTCCCAAAAAATGATTGTTCTGTAGAAAACATACAACAACTTCCAAAATTTCAGGCGTTTTGTGAAGCTCACAATATCAGACCAACATACTTTGTCGACTATGCTGTCGCCGCCAACCACGAGTCAGCCAATACACTAAAAACTTTTTCCAATAGTAACCAGTGCGAAATTGGTGCGCATTTGCACCCATGGTGCAACCCACCCTATTTTGGAAAATCAGGTGAAAAAGAATCACACGTCATTAATCTTCCGGCTTCTCAGATTGAAGAAAAACTTGACGCACTTATAACAATTTTGAACAAACAATTCGATGTTATACCAAATTCGTTTCGCACAGGACGATGGGGGATAGACAGCAAGGTTCTCCAATTACTGGTCAAGAAAGGTTTTCAGGTGGATTCAAGCGTATACCCCTTTTATAAAAATGAATATTTTAATTGTGAAAAAAGCTTATTAAAACCCTATTGGCCAGATTATGACGACCCTATTGAGAGAGGGGCACAACGGAACGTTATTGAAATCCCAGTAACAGTGGGGTTTAACCGAAAAAACTATTCGGCAATGATAAAAATTCATAATATCATTACGCACTCTCTAATAAGCCAGCTGCGCTTAACAGGCATCTTCTGGCACACTCGCTTACTTAGGAAGTTATATTTAAGCCCTGAGTCTACATCAACAAAAGACATGCAAACCTTAATTGATTCCACATTGAGTAACCATCACCCAGTTATTCATATGTATTTTCATAGCTCCAGCCTGATAGATGGCGCCACAGGATTTATGCAGGGAAAAAATACACACGATATTATTTGCAATAGCATCAAACACATTATTGATCACACTCAGAAAAAAGCAAATGTTAGATTTTGCACGATATCTGAAGCAGCATCTATTCTTAAACAAAGAGAAAACAACTCCGAATACTAATCATGCTAATTAGACTGGCTTCAGATAGTGATGAAGAAAAATGGAATAATTTTGCTTCACGACATCCACAGGTAACACCTTACCACCATTTTGGATGGAAAAAATCTATTGAAAAAGCATATGCCCATAAATGCTATTACCTGATAGCTGAGAATACTAATAAGGAAATAACTGGAATTTTGCCAACTGTTTCCATCACCCCCCCTTTTATTTCAGGTAAATTATGTGCATTACCTTTTTGTGACTTAGGCGCAAGCCTAACTATTGATGAAGCTATAGAACAACAACTTATCGACAAAGCCAAAGACCTTGCCCTACAGTATAAACTACCTGTTTTTGAATACAGAGCAAGTCAAAAATACTCTACCAATGAAGGCATCATTGAGCCTTTATCAAAAGCACATAAAGTCCGTATGCTGCTAGAATTACCTGAATCATCCGAAGCACTTCTTGCCGGATTTAAAACAAAGCTCAGAAGCCAGATAAAAAAGGCGGTCAAAAATGGCCTCACTGTTGAATTAGGGCAAAGCAACCGGCTCATCGATGAATTTTATGATGTCTTCTCATACAATATGAAAGCTCTGGGCTCGCCAACGCATAGTAAAAACTGGTTTAGTGAAATAAAAAATAATTATAACAAGGACATGATTATTTCCATCATAAAACACGAAGGACTCGCCATAGGTGCTGGCATCGTCCTGTTTAAAGGCTCTATGGCGACAATTCCCTGGGCGTCAACCAAGCGCGAATTCAACAGATTGTCCCCTAACATGTTGCTTTATTGGTCGCTGCTAAAGCATTCAGCTGATAACGGGTACAAAACTTTTGACTTTGGTAGGTCATCCTATGGAGAAGGGACGTTTAAGTTCAAGCAACAATGGGGAGCTAAACCAGTTCTTTTAAAGTGGAAAACATTTAAAAATGGGGAGCAAGAAGATCCTTCTAAAACTAATACCAGCATATCTAGAAAAAGCAAAACAAGGCCTTTGGTAGAAGCTATCTGGAAAAAACTCCCTCTGACTCTAACTATAGCGATTGGATCAAAAATCAGAAAATATATCTCTCTATAAATGATTTCAAACAATGATAGATCACAAAAATAAAATAATGGGCATATCGACGTATTTAGTTAGAGCGACCTCTTTTGGACACTACATGGTTTGAAGTTTTATATAATACCTAACCTTGGTGCGGAAAACTTCGTATTGACTAGCCATGGCGTTAAAAACTCACCAGGACCAGATCAAATATCTGGCATAGAAAGACATACACTTGATATCTTTGATAAACTGTTAGGATCTCCCCGTCACTAATCTAAAATAATTATAAAATGTGTGGTATAGCAGGATTCACCCAATTTAATCACCAATTTGGCAACGAACAAACTCTGCAAAAAATGGGTAATGCTATTTTACACAGAGGGCCCGACGCTGGCGGTGTTTATTTAAAAGACAACATAGGTCTTTCTCATCGTCGACTGAGCATAATCGATCCAACTGAAGCAGGAAACCAACCCATGGTTTCTCAAGATGGTCGCTACATTATTGTTTTTAACGGAGAGATTTATAACTTTTTATCATTGCGAAAAGAACTCAAAAAACAAAACTTCCCCCTAAAAACACACACTGATACAGAGGTTCTACTGACTCTCTATGAGCAACATGGCAAAGATGTTCTTAATAAAATAAACGGCATGTTTGCTTTTGCAATATGGGATACAACAAAACAAACTTTGTTTATCGCAAGAGACCGAGTAGGGAAAAAACCTCTTTATTATTATAAACAGAAAAATGACATAATCTTTGCATCAGAATTAAAAGCGATACTCACCCTCCCCAAAATCCCTCGTAAAATAAGAGCTGATGCTGTATACGATTTCTTTGCTTATCAATACATTCCAGACCCAAAAACAATTTTTGAAAATATTCATAAGCTGGAACCTGGTCACTATTTAGAAATCACAGAAAGCTCTTTTACAAAAACAAAATATTGGGACATATCCTTTTCAAAACAAAGCAAAGATAACGAAATACAAATTAAAGAAAAATTACAGAAACTACTTAATGAATGCACAAAAAAACGCATGGTATCAGACGTACCTCTTGGTGCATTTTTGAGTGGTGGCGTAGACTCCAGTGGCATTGTTGCCATGATGGCTAAAAACACTGAGTCAAAAATAACAACTTGCTCAATCGGCTTTGACGATGAAAAATTTAACGAAACTGAATTTGCAAAAGCTGTAGCTGAACAATTTCATACAAACCACCATGAATTAACCGTACACCAGAACGTCAAAGAAAATCTTGAAAAAATCGTATCTTTTTTTGACGAACCCTTTGCGGATCCTTCATTAGTCCCTACTTTTTATGTTTCAGAATTAGCCAGACAAAAAGTTACCGTTGCTATTGCAGGTGACGGCGGCGATGAAGTGTTTGCCGGTTATGAGAAATACACAACAGATACTATTGAGAATAATCTACGAAAGCTATTCCCTGAAATTATTCGAACCACATTATTTCCCTCCTTTGCATCCATTCTAGAAAAATTTAATAATGCATACTGCAAAAAAGGAAGCTCACTGTTAAGAACCCTGAGCCTTGATCCAGCCATGGGTTTTTATATTACAAACTCACATATAACAGATGAACTATGGCAAAGAATCATTACCGATAATACTAAAAATAAAATTGGATCCTACCACCCTTCACAGATAACCACCGATTACTACGAACAATGTGATGGCATTGATCACATGTCCAGAATTTTATACACGGATATAAAGACCTACCTGCCCGGCAGCATTCTGGTAAAAGCTGACCGAATGAGCATGGCCAACTCTCTAGAAGTAAGAGCACCCATACTTGATTATAAACTGATGGAATTTGCGGCCACTCTTCCTTCATCTCTTAAGTACAACAAAGGCGAAAAAAAATACATTCTAAAGGAAGCTTTCAAAGATTTTTTACCTGACGACATTCTCTATCGTAAAAAAATGGGCTTTGAAGTGCCTCTCGCCGACTGGCTAAGAGGTGAAATAAAATCTATCGCAGAACAAAAACTGTTTAATTCTACTAGCGGATTAACCGACTATTTCAAAATAAATGAAGTTAAAAACCTCTGGGACCAGCACCAGTCAGGAAAGAGAGATTATTCCACACCTCTCTGGAGCATGCTAATGTTCCAAATGTGGTGGGACAAGTATATGCAACCGGCAACAGAAAACGCATGAAAAAAAGCTATCTGGGACAGCACAAAAAACACATCCATGTAATCCAGATAATATGCCAAGTGACTTGACCACAAGGTGAGTCATGCAACACATCTGTTTTCGCTAGCTACAGCGGTCTAATAGCGCCAGACACTTTAATAAAAGATAATAACCACCAACGATTAATGCATCAAAAACGAGACATATCAAACAAGATTCTAAAGAATTTAAAGAAGAAGCCGCAGCTTTAATTCGGGAGCAAAGGTTATACCGTACCGGAAATCACGAAATGACAGGGGATGGCCAGCAAGATACTTTATCGCTGGAAGAATAAAGCTGAG
>JAJRUF010000255.1 GCA_024277935.1 Gammaproteobacteria bacterium | reverse complement strand
GTCCTAACTTTTGTTTTTAAAACTTAGTTAAAACTTAGGTAACTTTTAGGAATCCTAAAAACTGCCTAAAAAATAACTAAAAGTTGAAATCACTTTTTAGGATGCTAAAGCCACGGTACACAAGGGATACAGAGCAAATCCTAAAATCCTAAGTTTACTTTATAACCTTTTTCTCACACCCCTGTTTTTAAGGTTTTTATTTCTTTACCATTTTGAAGCAATTGTTATTGTGGTTGTTTTTTGTTCGTTCAATACCTAAATCTTGCAATCGTTTACCAAAATTGATTTTTCCTAATGCTCTATATCCATCATCATTACAGTAGTCCTTATAATCAACATAGGTATTTGATAAATAGACAATACTCATATCACTGGCCTCATAGCCTGAATCATCCAGAAATAAAGCCACGCTATCTGTTTCTTTTATAAACTTGGCTTTAAACTTGATACATTCCTCAGACATAAAAATATCTTCATTAGCAATCACACGTTCAGCCCCTTCAATAATCCAATTAAGAACGCCTGCTTTGTTATTCAATATCTTTTTATGTAGTGATTTATCCTGCTTATCATCGGCTATGGTTTTCTCAAAAGGAATGATTAAAATACGCCTATAGAATCCATGTGTATGCTCGATATTAGCGTTATCAAGTCTGTTTACATTGAAAATAAGCTTTGCATAGCCTGACATAGTAAACGGCTCACAATAGGGCAGACGTGCCTCTATCGGTTCTCCACTGGCTAGGGTTTTAAACATTCCAGCGTCAATATTAGTTAGCTTAATATCTGTACCATAATTAACAATCTTATCTTTAATTTTTGCCCGAAAATAACCATTTCCGTCAGTTAGACTTTCAAGCGAATAATGACTAATATTTTCATCGCCTATTAATCCATTTATCACTTCAAACAGTACACTCTTACCATTTGCCCCCGTACCATATAAGAAAAATATCTTTTCTAGTTTTAACCCTTTTATAAATAAATAACCGCAAGTTTCCTGCAATGTACGCTGTGTTTCTTTATCAGGCAATACTTCATCCAAATACTTTTGAAAGATAGCGTTATGTGCTTTAGGGTTATAGTTAAAGGGTAATTGATGTGTTAAAAAATCTCGGTACTCATACGGTTTAACCGTCACGCCATCACTATTTAAAACCAAGGTGCAATTGCTCAGGTTAATCATGGATTGCTGGGTGTAATGCTTATCAGTAAAGAACCCATCCTGTATAGCTTGGTCATATAATTGAGCAATAAACCTACTATCCTTAGCTTTGATAGGTGGATAGCCCTGTTTTATAGCTACTTCTTTAAGAAAGTTCTTTAATTCATCCTTATCTAAACTTATCCACATACTGCCCGTGTAGATATAAAATAGTCCTGAGTCCAGTGCTAAATGCCAGTTGTTGTTTCTAGCTGATTTCATTAGCTCATCAACAATAGCTACTTTATAATTAGATTGTGTAGGTGGGTTATCAACACCCTCTCGGTTCGTTGTTGCTCTCCAGCCTAGGGCGATACATACATCATAAAAATTAACAGGATTAATTTTAGCTAGTAGATTATCAAGTGTATCGCGTTTAGTTTCGGCCATTGATTTAGCCTTGATTATTTGTACCAACGGCTTTGCATTAAGTGGCGTATCAGGTAGATGATTTTCGAGCAATTCAGAATTGTTAAAATCTAACGTGATTGGTGGCTCTTTGATATAATCAGCTTGTAGTTCATTTGGTTTAATATTCATTAGCCGCTCCCCCTATTCGCCGTGGGGGGTGCGGCTTTCAAACCGCTGCACGTCACTAATAAAACGTCTTCCGGATAATAATCGGGCTAATGCTCTGGCGGTCAATGTGTTGGCGCGTGGAAAAGTTGGTTTTCTCATTTTACGCCCTCTTGATGTGACTCTAGCCACTGGAAGAATTTTTCTTCATTGATTAAAATCCTTCTACCATTTTGTATGATTGCGCTGTCTAACCCATTTTTTTTTCGGTTAAAGAGTTGTGCATCTAGCCCCCCTTTGGTAAATGCACTGTGTTTTTCTATAAATTGTTTTTTGGTTAATAGGTTTGGAATAATCATTTTAAATACACTTTTAAGTTAATAAAAATCGCTGCTATTTGCGATTACTTAAAGTCTATTATCAGGATTATTTTTTAAAAAAAAAGTAGGGGATTCTTTCGCCTATAGGGGGGTTAAAATCCCCTATATAGCAGGTCACGCCATTGCTAAAAACACAAAAAAAATTATTTTTAAAATCCCCTAGTGTTTATATAAAATAAGTTTTTATTGTCGGTCATCCTCGCTTTAACTTTGGATGTTCATTAATATATTTCCCCCAAAATTGTCTGTTAAATGAGGAAAATTTAACGTCCCAAAGCTTTTCTTTTTTATCATGCCGCAATAAATTCTCGTGTATTTTCTTTTTTGTGAGCTTATCTAAATCAGGTACAGTGGCTTTCCAGACTTCAAAAGATATTTTTCTTTTTTCATAAATAGATAATGTTTTTCCTGTATCGGTTTTATTTATTTCCAATTCATCTTTTCTAGGTATTCCGTATAACTCAGAAAGCGCGTTAAGGTCTGATTGTTTTACGCATATATTAGCTTTAGTAATAACTCGTTCAAGTTTAAAACTAATATTATCTTTTAGCAGTAAACCTTTGTCTGAATAAAATTTATTATAAGGTTTTGCATACGGTTCAATATAGCTTGTCCAGTCAACCCCATTAACTTTACCATCATGCAATTTAAACAAGCTGTTAATAAAAAAACCGCCCCCCTTTTGTTCACATAGCCAGAACTTTCTCAATAAATCTCTTTTAATCGGCTGGATTGCATCAAGATGAACGTATGATTTACTAGCTATAATATCTTCCAGATTAAAAGTGAATTTTTCACCCTCAGAATCCTCTTCCAATTTCAACTCAAGCTCCGGAACTTTTGTTAAATCACACCTTAAAATTTTATCTGTCTCAAAATGTGCTGTAGCTCGTCCTTTATAATGGACAAATAACTGTTTTAACCATTTAACAGCGTTATCATCATCAAGATATAACCTAGCTTCATCAATGGATAAATAACCCTCTCCCTCGCTATCTTTATACATATCAACCCCCAAAGATTTTAGCGTTCATAGACTCCACCACACTTGATACATGTCCATCTGATAGGTGAGCGTATCGCTTAACCATGGATAGGTTCTTATGCCCTAATACTTCGGCTATTTCGGCAGGTGAAGCCCCATTCATAGCAAGATAACTTGCTGTACAGTGCCTTAGGTCATGCCACCTAAAATCCTCAATACCTGCGGCTTTCAGTGCGTTATTAAACGGTCTTCTAAGGTCAATAGGCTTGGTTAGGTCTTTGCTTGGGAATAGCAGTTGAGTATCAAGCCGCCTGATTTTTGAATGTTGCTTTAGCAACTCTAACGCTTTACCAGATAAAGGTACGCGCCTCCGTTCTCCGTTCTTTGTTTTATTAAGAATAAGATAAGAGTTTTTTAGGTTTGCATCAGGCCATTTAAGCCACATCAGCTCGGCTTGCCTCATACCCGTTGCTAATGCCAATACTACGCAAATATAAAGCCATTCATTGCTTGATTCTTTACAGGATTCTAATAGTCTAGCTCTTTCAAATTCATCTAGGTAGCGAACTCTTCCGCGTGGAAGCTTGGGGCTTTTGATTTTCTTTACTGGGTTTTCTTCAATCCACTGCCATTCATTCACTGCGATATTAAAGGCGTGGGAAAGGTTTTTGAGATACTTATCTATAGTGCTGGGGCTTAGGTTTAATTCGTTCCTGCGTTCAATTATAGCTGCCGTGGTAACATCTGATAGGACAAGCACGCCTAAACTTTTAGCCCACCAATTCAGCTTGCTCCTTCGTTCGCCTTGTTCTTTTTCGTTGTAGTTTGGTAATACTTCTTTGCAATACCGTTCCACAAAATCATTAAAGGTGTGTTTTTTAGCCTCGGCTGTTTTAAAGTGACGGTTTTCTCTGATTGCTGACTCTGTGGAAGCCGCCCATATCTTTGCATCAGTCAGTCGGGTAAAGCTTTCGGTTTGCGATGGGTAGCCTTTCAGCCTGATTTGAACGTGATAAGCGGTATTACCGTCTTTATCAGTGCGTTTTCTAATGGTCGCCATGATTGCCTCTCATTAAGGCAGGTAATGGCTTTTTTTGATATGATAATCATAAGTCATTACTTACCGTTTTAAGTGAATGATTAGAAGCCTTGGGGTGCTAGTAACACTTCAAGGCTTTGTTCTGTCTAGGGTTTGATTATACACTCATGGCACACTCATGGCACACTAAGCTATAAATAAAGGCAATAAATGGCAATATAAGGCAATACTAATAATAACGTAACCAATTGAATTAATTATTATTGTTTGTTGTGGTGTGTTGTGGTTTATGGGTTTAATCGCACTTTTAATGCGATGGTCGCGAGTTCGAATCTCGCAGGACCCACCAATAATTAGTAAATAAATTAAGCAGTTACAGTTAATTCTGGACTGCTTTTTTTATGTCTGTCGTTTTATTTTCTGTCTATGGGGCACTTCGAAATAACAAATCACAGTAACCCGCAACAAACCTTTCTGCCTTTCTGGTAAAACCACTTAAATGATTAAAGTTCTATTTGTGCATTAATGTATGGTTTATTGCTCTCTAATTTTTCTGAAAAAACAACCTTAATGCCCCCTATAGCGCCCCATGTTGATTCGTATTTATTGTAAGTAACTGTTAATTATTATATAAATTGTTATTTTAAACACATTAATGATCCGGTGCTGTAGTTTATTGGCTCTTTTGAAAATCAAGTGGGTAAGCAATTTGAATTTATTTTAGAAAAATCTAATTTACCCGTCAGTAAATAGGCAATTGTTTTGAAATGCTGAATTTTATATCCTCTCGCTTTTCTTTTTGCCGCCTGTAAAATTGAATTGAGGCCTTCTAAAATACCATTGCTTATTTGACTCTTTTTCCAACTTAAAATACCCTCCCAATGTTTCTTAATTGTTTTCGCCACTTTTACAATAGGAGCCAATTGGCTATGTGTCGCCCAGTAATACCAACCCTTCAGTAATCCTTCAAATTGTTCAATACTTT
>JAJRUF010000254.1 GCA_024277935.1 Gammaproteobacteria bacterium | reverse complement strand
GGTATTCGTGCGATTTTAAATTTAGGACATACTTTTGGACATGCAATAGAAACAGGAATAGGCTATGGAAAATATCTTCATGGTGAAGCGGTAGCCATTGGAATGGGGTATGCTGCAGACCTTTCAAACAGGATGGGGTGGATTACAAAAGCTGATGTTGATAGAATTATTGCCTTATTAAAATTAGCTGGCTTGCCTGTAGAGCCTCCTGTTGATATGGCAGTCGCACAGTTTTTAGATTTAATGGCAGTAGATAAAAAAAATATCGATGGTAATATAAGGTTAATATTACTGGAGTCAATGGGTAAAGCAAGCTTGCCCATAAATGTTGAGCAACGTACTCTCGAACAAACATTGAAAAATTATGCAGGGTAAAGATCCTTTTGCCTTTCGTTTTGAAAGCGATCAAGTAAAATCGAAGCACTCAGACACAAGCTCTTTAATTACCTTAGAGCGGTCTCAAAAATTAGATTTATTGATTCATTTAATTGCTAACCTTAGTCAGTCTCTTGTTATTTCCGGACCTAAAGGGATTGGAAAAACCACACTACTTGATGAGTTAAAAATACTAAAGAGTGATGTTTGGCCTATCTGCACGTTACAGGCATCAGAACAATTAAGTTTTGAGAGTATTCAAAACCACGAGCTTCAGTTTTTAACTCAACAGTACCCTGAGTATGCAAATCAGGATTTAGCCCTGATTATTTCTGCAATAGAAAAACAAAATCAAAAAATTGTTATCCTTATTGATGATGCAGGTCGTTTAGTACCGGGACTTATTTCTTCTATTATTCAGTATGCTGCTACAAGTGAGAGCTTAAGGTTTGTATTTGCATTGACCCCAGATGAGCTGCACTTAAAAAGTAGCTCAGATAGTGTTATTGATGATTGTCATTTTATTGAAGTTCCCCCTTTAACAGAAAAGCAATGTGGCATTTTTTTACAAAATTTATCTGCTAAGGTAGGGGCAAGCATTTCATTCGCAGCTATTAATGAGCGGATGATTGAAAAAGTTTATCAAAAAACACATGGTATTCCTGGGGAAATTGTTAATGAATTACCTAAAATATCTTATTCTAAATTACCAGCAGGGCATGCTAAGTTGTGGGGGATAACTTTTTCAGCAATTTTTGTTGTTATTGTTTTAAAAATTTATATTTTTGATGAAGCTGTTGAACAAGAGGCTGCACAAATAATAAAGCCAGTGTTTGTACAGAAAAAAGCAGAAAAAATTACAATTGCACCACCTGTTATTGATATTGAAGCGTCTAAGAGCATTACAGATAAGGAGGTCGTGTTAAAAAAACCTGAAGAGGTGGTTTCAGTTGAGCCTTTAACGCTAAAAAAATCTGACAAAACAGTTACAATACAGGTGCAGAAAGAGTCGGTTCCAAAAGTTGTTGAACCTGCACCAGAAAAATTAAAAATTAACGAGTTTGAGCCAGTAGTCGAAAAAGCAAAAGAAAATGTTAATTTTGTAGGTGACACTAAAAAACCAGTAGATAAAAAAATAGCTCGCGTAAGTAAAGCACCAGAAGCTAATGAAAAAGAAAAAATCCTCCCCGTTGTAAATAAAGATAAATCTGATCAGGAAAATATTGTTAATGGTAGGGAATGGGTTCTAAGCCAGCCTAAGAAAAATTATACAATACAACTTATGGTTCTTTCATCTCGACAATCAGTCAATACATTTTTAACAGCCAATCAGAGCTTAAAACAACCGCTTAAGTTTTTCCAGCCAAATAAGCAGAACCAAAAATATGTAATAATTTATGGTTCTTTTAAAAATAAAGTAAGTGCAATGAATAAAATGAAATCCTTACCGGCTAAATACAGAAAGTCTTGGGTAAGGAAAATTAGCGACTTGCAGAAAGGAATACAAAAATAACAAATATGACACCTTTAAAAAATGATATTTTTATTAAAACGCTGTTAAAGCAGCCAGTTGATAGAACACCTGTTTGGATGATGAGACAAGCAGGGCGGTATTTACCTGAGTACCGAGAGGTCAGAGCAAAAGCAGGAAGCTTTTTGGATTTATGCACAAATCCAGAGCTGGCATGTGAAGTTACTTTACAACCTTTAGAACGTTTTGATTTTGATGCAGCAATTTTATTTTCCGATATATTGACAATTCCAGATGCAATGGGCTTAGGGTTATATTTTTCCGAGGGAGAAGGGCCTAAGTTTAAAAATCCAGTAAGAACTGCTGCTGATGTAAAAAAATAGCAATTCCAGACCCAGTATTAGATTTGAAATATGTGATAGATGCTGTCAGTTTAATCAGAAAAAACTTACAAAATAGAGTTCCTTTAATAGGCTTTTCTGGGAGTCCGTGGACATTAGCCACTTATATGGTTGAGGGCGGTAGTAGTAAAAGTTTTCAAAAAGTGAAGGGTCTGATGTATGAGCAACCAAAGCTAATGCACCAAATGTTAGATAAATTAGCACAATCAGTTGCAGCCTATTTAAACGCTCAAATTGAGGCGGGTGCACAAGCTGTTATGGTTTTTGATACTTGGGGTGGCGTACTGTCAACTGAAGACTATAATGAGTTTTCATTGAGCTATGCAAAACAATTACGTGCTTTACTTAAAACGAATATTGATGGCCAAGAAGTTCCGACCCTCCTTTTTACCAAAGGGGGTGGCTTATGGTTAGAAGACATGGCTGAAGCGGGTTATAGTGCTTTAGGGTTGGATTGGCAGACAGATATTTCAGAAGCACGCGTTCGAGTGGGTGCTAAAGTAGCCTTGCAAGGTAATATGGACCCTATTGCTCTATATGCTAAGCCAGAGCAAATAAAGCAAAAAGTGCAACGGATCTTAAATAAATATGGACAAGGTTCGGGGCATGTCTTTAATTTAGGACATGGTATTTTGCCAGATGTAAACCCCGAGCATGTAAAAGCAATGGTTGATGCCGTGCATGAGTTTAGTCCCCAATACCATATTTGATAGGTTTGTCATAACATCACCTGGTATTTTTTAAAAATGAGCAGTGCATAATGATTATGAAACGAGTGGGCTTGATAATTGGCATTACTCTACCTTTTTATATTTTAATGTTTGTAAGCTTTGGAGAGAGTGTGCAGACAAGTAAAATGGCTGCTTGCGCCATTATGATGTCAGTTTTTTGGGTGACAGAAGCCATTTCTTTGGCTGCAACTGCTTTATTACCTCTTATCTTGTTTCCTGTTTTAGGAATAGCCTCTAGTAAATCAGTTGCAAGCCAATATATGAACTCGACGATGTTTTTATTAATCGGAGGGTTTATGATTGCTTTGGCAATGCAAAAATGGAATTTACATAAAAGAATCGCTCTAAATATCTTGGTTTTATTCGGCGGAAATACATTGCAGCTGGTTTTTGGCTTTATGGTTGCGACAGCAGGATTGTCAATGTGGGTCTCAAATACCGCGACAACACTAATGATGTTACCTATTGCCTTAGCCATTATTTCCCGTTTTGAAAATATTTTGACTAAAGCACAGGCTCATCAGTTTGCACTGGGTTTATTACTAGCAATTGCATATTCAGCATCTATTGGTGGGATGATGACTTTAGTCGGGACTGCGCCAAATTTGGTATTTTCCCAGTTTTATCAAATGCAGACAGGCTTGTCCGTCGGTTTTTTACAGTGGATGTTAATAGCCGTGCCGGTCGGCGTAACTATGTTAATAGGCTTATATTTGATTATTATGACTTTGTTTTTAAGAGGAATACCAAATACCAATACTTTAAAACAATTGCTTATAGATGAAAAAAATATTTTAGGTAAGCTTTCAAACGCTGAAATATTCGTTATGCTTGTTTTTGTGATGACTGCAATATTATGGATTACACGAAAAGGTATCGATTTAGGAAATCTAAGTTTTAGTGGTTGGGGGGTGTTAATGCCTTATGGAAATATGATTGATGATGGTAGTGTCGC
>JAJRUF010000253.1 GCA_024277935.1 Gammaproteobacteria bacterium | reverse complement strand
TGAAATTCAGAAAAGTAGCACAAGAACAATTGGAGATAAACGGTTAGAAAAAGTTATGCCTAAAACAATCATAAGAAACCGTTACGAATACAACCGGGAAACTGACAAACTGGGGCAGGGAGGATTTGGACAAGTGTTTAGGGCCTACGATACTATCAGAGACAGATATGTCGCCCTTAAAGTGGCACTTGTAAATGATGAGAAATATAGCCTGTTGGGTGAATTTAAAATGGCAGGCAAAATTCCGGTACACCCTAACATTGCTTTTTATGAAGAATGTTTTAGGGAAGATACTCCAGTTGGTTCAGTTGACTATGCAGTAATGCAATATTACCCGGAACAAAACCTCTCGGAATTATGGGAAGATGAAGTAGTATTTGATGTTGATGCATTGGATGGAATAAAAGAAATATTAATTGGTATATTAGAAGGACTTGACCACCTGCATCAGCATGGAATAATACACCGCGACCTGAAACCCTCAAATATATTAATTGCTAAGCGTGGAAGAAAGTATATTCCAAAGATAACCGACTTTAACATAAGTAAAAAAAGAGGCGAAAAAAGTGTTAGCGTAACCAATATCATTGGCTCACTACCTTATATGGCACCTGAGCAGTTTGATAAAAACGGCCACATGGATTATAACAGCGACCTCTGGATGTTTGGTGTTATTGTTTACAGAATGTTCCAATACAAATTACCATTTGGCGATGACCAAACTACCTCCAACGAGGTAATCATGCGTAATATTATTGAGCAACATACACCTGATGATGTAGATGACATCCCTTCTCCATTTAGAGAAGTTATTGCTGTTTGTTTGGTAAAAGACAGGAAAAGAAGGGTAACTACAGCCAAAGAAGTAATTGATATTTTAAATTTGGAGATGAGTAAAAAAAATGACCGCACCATCCAAATTAATGAACAACAGGAACAAACAAGGATTATTCTTGATAATAAAACTAAGTTATACAAAAAGGAAAGTGTAAAAAAGAATAATAATAACAAAAAAGCAGAAGTTGCTAAACTCAAACATACAGAAGCCTCGCAACCGGTCAAAAAAAACAGAAAAAAAATAAGCCGTAAATGGGTAAATGTATCTGTTGTTGTAATACTGTTGCTGGGAGTGCTTTATTTGGTTGATTATATTCAATCGCAAAAAGCGGAACGATATGACCAGGAATTGGAATTACAGATTTTAAATGAACGAAAAGAGATTGCCACTTTTGAGTTGGCAAAAAGAAACAACACGATTATGGCTTACGAAAACTATATGAAGCAATATCCATCAGGAAAATATTTTAAAGAAGCAGAGCAGAAAATTGAAGATATAAAAAACAGGATTAAGAAAAAAAATGAACCAGCTTCAACAGGCTATTTTAGTGATTCTCGTGACGGCCAAACATACCAATGGGTTAAAATAGGCTCTCAGGTTTGGATGGCAGAGAATTTAAATTACAAAACACAAGAGAGTTTTTGTTATGAAAATAAGCAGATGAACAGTATTAAATTTGGGAGATTTTATTCTTGGCATGATGCCATGGATAAGAATATTAGTAGTAATAAAATTCCAAGTGGGGTTCAGGGGATTTGTCCAATAGGGTGGCATATACCTAGTGATTCTGAATGGAAGATACTTGAAAAAGCAGTAGGAATGAAGCAAAATGAGATTAACAGCTGGGTTGAAAGAGGAACGAACGAAGGTGAAAAATTAAAGAGTATGTTAGGATGGAAAAATAATGGTAATGGCACTAACGAGTATGGTTTCAATGGGTTACCAAGTGGCAAATATGAGGCTGGGGACTTTTACTCTCTTGGATACATAGCAATCTGGTGGACATCTTCTGAAAACAAATCCAACAAAGACGCAGCTAGATATCGAAGTGTCCATTGTTGTTCAAAAACAATTCGGCGAGATGGGTTTAGTAAAAATAGCCATTATAGTATTAGATGTATTAAAAATTAATTGTAAGTATATTCCTATGCTCCTCAACAACAAATACCAAGGTGGCTCCCAAACCAACCTGATAGGCATCGGAGGCTTTGGTCGAGTATATAAAGCATGGGACACTTTGCTTGAGAAGTATGTTGCAATTAAAATGGTTACCATTGAAGGTGCTAAAATACAGTACAATTTAGTTGAGGAAGTAAAAAAAGCCGCTACACTTACTCACGAGAATATAGTTAGGTTTAATGATGTATTTGTGTTAAAAGGTTCAAGTTTAACAGGCGAAGAAACAGAAACTCAGGTAGGTGTTATGGAATATATTCCTGATGGGGATGTTAGTCATTTGGATTGGCTTAGCCTAAGTATAGCTGAACAAAAAGATGTCATTCTCCAAATACTCAATGGGCTTGAATACCTTCACAAACATAAAATAATCTACCGTGATATTAAACCTTCCAACATACTCATTAAACGGGAAAATGGAAAAATAATTCCAAAAATGACTGATTTTGGAATTAGCAAAACACTTTAGAAATGACACTTGGCATGAGCAAAGGCGATGCAGACGGTGCAGGCCCCCGAGGGGGCAATGTCGGCAAAAAAATGAAATCCAATAGTGGTTGGTACAATAATGGCAACGGCACAAACTCCAGTGGTTTCAGCGCCCTCCCCGGGGGGCGACCGCGCCAGCAATGGGTCCGTTCCACACCCTTGGCTACTACGGCAGCTGATGGTCAAGTACGGAGCGCTCAGGCACGCTCGCGTGGGACCGGAACCTGTACTACGACAACGACCTAGTGCACCGGGGCAGCAGCAGCAAGACGATCGGTCGAAGTGTCCGTTGTCTGAGGGACTGATTGGACGCTTTTTAGCGGCCATTGAAAATTTGTCTATTTGACAATTTAGGTATGGGGCAAAACCCCATCGAATTTTTTAAAGATAAGAAGTGTATTAAAAAATAATTGCAATACATGAAACTAACAATAGGTCGAAATAACACAAATAAAATTTGCATTCCAAAGGAGGCCGTTAGTGATGTACATGCCAATGTATGGATAAATAATAGTGTAATAGAAATAGAAGACCTAAATTCTGCTAATGGAACTTTCAAAAATGGTCGTCGTATTGCAAGAACTCAAATCAGCGCGGGTGATGAAATAAAAATAGCCAACGTTAAAATTACCTATGAAACTTTAAAACAAAAAATAGAAGAAATAACCCGAGGTAATGATTACTCGGTTGAGTTTGTCGAACTTAAAAAGGTGTATAAAAAATATAAGTCCGATATTCAACAGTTAAAAAGGGAACAACAGAGAAAGCCTCTGGTATTGCGCATAGTTCTCAGCATGATCCCTGTTATAATAAGCATTATTTTATGGGATTCAGTAGATCCTTCCATTCGTTATGTGATAATGATTGGAGGTAGCAGCCTTATTTTTGGTATCACTTCAATGATTTCAATGGGGCATGAGAAAAAACTGGATGAACAACGTGAAATTTTATCAGATGAATTTCAAATTAAATATGTATGCCCCAAATGCAAAATGCGCATGGGAGTTGTATCATGGACTGTATTAGCAAGCCAAAAAAGATGTAGAGTTTGCGGTGCTATATGGATAAAAGATTAATTATTAACTTTAAATTTTGTATTATGAATGAAGAAACTAAGATTTACAATGACGGTTTAGAAAATAAACCAAATGATGAACAAACTAAAGATGAAGTTGGAAACCAGGATGACTCCTCTTCTTCAAAGTCAGGTGTGCCAGGGTATATCTCACTCGGAGTAGGCGTTGCTGCCGGCTTGGGAGCGGGTATATTTGGCGCTCAATATGCATATGGTAATGTTTTCAATCAAGAGCCGGTTGCTGTTGAAGAGTCTCCTATACCTGAAGGTTCTTTCCTAACAGAGCTATTGATAAAAGCAGATACAGAAATCGCAACGGCTGTTAATGATGATATGTCTCTTGAGGAAGCCTATGCCTCTGCCCGTGAAGAAATAGGTGCAGGTGGTGTTTTTGTGTGGAACGGCAGTGTTTACGGCACATATGATGAGGAAGAGTGGAATACCCTATCTGAAGATCAACAAAACGACTATTATTCAAACTTTAGTCTACAAACCGATGAAACTAAAACAGACATTTTAAACGAGGGTATTGATGTTAGTACAATGGTTAATGATGACATGAGTTTTGGCGAAGCTTTTGCTGCGGCACGAGATGAGTTAGGTGCAGGAGGTGTTTTTATGTGGAATGGAAATGCATACAATACATACTACAAAGAAGAGTGGGCTGATATGGCGCAAGCAGATAAAGATAGTTTTATAGAGGATTATCTTGATATACCTGACGATCAATTAGTATACGAGGCAGAAATTCCAGATGATGCATCAATATATGAGCCGGAACTTGAAGTTGGTGACATAGACACCGATCTTACTGCACTTGAAGATGACGTTATAGAACTGAATGAACAAGATATGGTTTATGAGGATATTCCAGTTGCAGAACCTGTATATGATTATAATGAAGAAGATGTAACTTATGAGGCAGAACCAGTTTATGATGGTCCAGGTTTGAAAGTAAATACTCCTGTTCAAACAACAAATGATGACGTTGCAGAAGCAGAGTTTACCATAGATGACTTTAGCGAAATGGCACATACTGTAAATAATGTTGCTAAAGCAATTGATCACAATCTTGATGAAGCTATTCCGGATGAACTGTTAGGAGGCCTTGGAGTAATTAGTGATGTAAGCCACGTTTTTAGTAGTGGGAAGGCAATATTTGATTTATTTAAAGGTGATAACTCAGTAGAAGATTTGTATTAACTTAAAACATAAGAAAATGATTATTAAATGCATAAATGAAAAATGTGACACAGTACTTTCAGTACCAAATTCAATCTTAACTTCACAAATTAACAAAGGTTTTAAACCAATAGTTCCTTGTAGTAACTGCAATACGAAAATGGAGATTAGACCATTAAAAGCAGCCTGCCTTAATGATAATTGTGGAAAAACTTTTCAATATTACGATTTTATGCTCAAGATGGATAACCCTTTTGTAATGTGCCCCCATTGTAAAAAAAGAATTAAAGTGCATATTCGTAAAGAGACCAAATATGTACTAAACAACAATGTCTAAAATTAATTATTATGAGTTTTAAAATTAAATGCCCAAATCCTGATTGCAGAGTCATTTTGCGTATAGAATCGAAACACATTGATCCGCAAAACCCCAAAGTGAGATGCCCAAAATGTAAAAAAGTATTTTACATTGATATGCATGGCAAAAAGAAGCCAGAAGAAAAAACAAAGATATTAGACGATACAGTATCTGAAAATGCATTGGCATGGTTAGTAGTACATGATGAGAAAGCAAAGCCCCAAACATATAGTTTAAAAAAGGGGAAACAAGTCGTTGGTAAAAAAAACACATCAAAGCCTTGTGATATAATGATTAATTGTGCCGATCCTTATATGAGCAGGAATCATTGTGTAATTGAGGTTGCAACAGACACTAAACGCAATGTCATAGTTTTGTTATCAGATTGTCAAAGTACGAACGGTACCTGGTTAAACGCGGAAACTAAAGTCAAACTTGGAGAAACCGAAAAGATCTATCTTCAGGATAATGACATGCTTCAACTGGGAATGACAAAGGTTATAATAAAGTTGAGACAAGGCAAGATCAACTCGCATAAACAAGCCTCTGAAGATGTGAGGAATAAACCTTACGGTAAAACCAGAATATTGAATTTATAACCAACCAATATATATAATTATGAAGAAAATAGCACTCTTTCTCGTAATATATGGTAGTCTTTTTCACCTGAACGCACAGTGTGATTCAGAGTTTTCTAAGTACAATGGGGGATCCTATTTATCTGAAACTACAACTTCGGTAGCCTTAAGACAAGGGCCAAACTCATCATGTCCGTTGGTTAGTACATTAAAGAGCGGAAGCCAAATCTTCGTTTTGTCAAAAGATGGGGAAAATAGCTATTATCCGGTTATTGATATTCATTCGAATAAACGTGGATTTGTAAGCAAATCCTCGGTCAGGTTAGGTGAATTTTATGCCAGTTCAACAACCCCTATGTTTAATAAATCAGGGTATTCCAGATCATACGATTCCAGGATTGAAGTATTTAATAATACATCAAAAACATTAACACTAAACATAGGTGATGCTGAATACACATTTTCTCCTGCTCAAAAAAGGACTATTACAGTTAAGCCGGGAAGTATTTATTATTTAGCATCAGCACCGGGAGGTCTTCCATCAAAAGGGGTTCAAAAATTTGAAAAACATAGTAGTTACGCATGGGAATTTTATATTTCAACAAGCAGATACTAATCACCTTCATAAAGATCCAGTATTATGAAAATAGAAATCAATAAGCCAATAGCCTTAAACGAAATCGGGCAAAGAGAAAATAATGAAGATTCCCTTTATCCGAAAATAAATGAAGCGTCAAATACTGATAGTCTATTCATTGTTTGCGACGGAGTAGGAGGTTCTGCCAAAGGTGAAGTTGCCAGCAGTATTGTTTGCAATGAAATTCCGGCATATTTTATAGCCAATAAATTAATCTCTTCCGATGAAAGCTCGGTAAAACTTGCCGTTGAAAAAGCAGAAACCTCTATCGATAAGTATCTTGTCGAAAATCCAATGGCACATGGCATGGGTACAACATTAACATTGCTGCATTTACATGAAAACGGGGCAACTATTGCGTGGTGTGGCGATAGCAGGGTGTATCAAATACGAGGTGAGGAAATATTGTACAAAACCATTGATCATTCATTTGTTAATGAGATGCTCAAGGCAGGAGTTATAACACCTGAAGAAGCAATTGATCATCCTAAAAAAAATGTGATTACGCGAGCTATCCAAGGACAATCTGTTAAAAAAGCAAAAGTGGATGTGCATATCATCGATGACATCAAGAAAGGTGATTTGTTTTTCCTGTGCAGTGATGGAGTATTGGAATCTTTTGATGATACTAAGTTGGTTGATTTATTATCAGGTGAAATTACATTAGAACAAAAAGCAAAGGAGGTCAAAGAAGTTTGTGAAAAGAACTCAAAGGATAATTTCACTTTCTACCTGGTTGAGGTAAGTAAGGTAACCGGGAAACCAATACTAAAATCAAATAAAGCAGAGTATATTCCAACAGCACAAATTGCAGATGATGATAATTTAACAAGTTCACTAAAACCATCTGCTAAGAGGAGAAGGGGATTGCTGTTGAAGAAAAAGTATAACAAAAGATTCATCGTTTATTTACTAATAATAATTTTCAGCATTGTTGCATCGTTGAGTTTACTGTTTATTGACCATGATAAACCAAAAGAAGCAGAAAAGTCAAATATTGGGATTAAACCAGACCATAAGGTTACTTCTGCCCCGATGCCTAATAATGACTCCCCGTCAAAAAACTATGGTAAAATAACAAATAACGTAAGCGATGATATTGTTGAGCGGAAAATGCCAAATAGTAATGTCAAAAAGAATGATCTTCAACAGGATTTATTGACCCGGTCAAAATCCGAAAGACAACCCAAATCTTTTTCGGCATTTGTTGTTGATGATGAAAATATTGAAATACCCAGAGATAAAGAAAAACTAGAGTCAGAAGTAAAAATTGAAAAAAACATCAGAAGTTCAAATACATACATGGACAAAAGGGATGGCAAAATATACAAGACAGTAACAATAACTAAAAATACCTGGTTTGCACAAAACTTAAACTATGAGCTCCCCGGTTCAGAATGTCCTGAAGGTTTTGATTGTAATAAGACGGGGCGTTATTATTCATGGAAACAAGCAAATGAAGCTTGCCCGAAAGGGTGGAGATTACCTTCAGAAACTGAATGGAAAAATCTTGTGAAAGAGTTAAACAATCTTAATGAAATTTTGTTTAGCATAGATTATTTAGGATGTTTAAAACAAGGAACTCTTAGCAGTTATGATGAAACAGCCGACTTTTGGATCAAGGAATTAAATAGAAATGAACAGCCTCAATCTTTTGTCTTTAACAATAAAACAAAGTTAAGCGATAAAAAAGCAAAGGCAAATACAATAAAAAAAAGAAGTCGTAATACATATTTGAATGTACGGTGCATTAAAGCAAAAAACTAAATAATATTTATGCTTCTGAACAACAAATACGAATACAAACCCAAAACCGACTTTATTGGAGCCGGTGGGTTTGGCAGGGTCTATAAAGGTCGTGATATTCTTCTGGAGAAAGATGTAGCCATGAAAATGGTTACAACCGAAGGCAAGTACCCGGAGTACAATATAATTAGCGAAGTAAAAAAAGTAATCCATTTGAGCCATGAAAATATCGTGCGATATTATGAAGTCTTCGTTTTAAAAGGCACAAGCCCCACAGGAGAGGAAACGGAAACCCAGGTTGGCATTATGGAATATGTCCCGGATGGTGATATCAGTCAGATTGAATGGAAATTGCTGACTGACAGGCAACATCGAAACATCATCGCCGGTATTCTGGATGGTCTGGGCTATCTGCATAAGAATCACATAATTCACCGTGATGTTAAGCCTTCCAACATCCTTATCAAAAATCAAGAAGGACATCTGGTACCGAAAATAACTGATTTTGGCATAAGCAAGCTCCGTGGTGATAAAAGTGTAGATGTCTCAAAAGTTATTGGGTCTATCCCGTATATGGCACCTGAACAATTTGACACGACTGGAAGGATTGATTATAATACCGATTTATGGTCGCTGGGTATTTTGATTTATAAATTGTTTACAGGGGAACTGCCTTTTGGTGATGAACGCACTACTTCCAATGAAGAGATCATGAGCAACATTGTTCATCAGGAGTTGCCCGATGATATTGATACTATTCCTGACCCGTTTCAAAAGCTGATAAAAGCATGCCTGGTAAAAAACCGCAGAGACAGAGTTTCCAATGTTAAGGAACTACTGGAAATATTTAGAGATAGCGTGAAAAATACGCCTGGATTTGAAAGTGATGTAGTTGCCGGAACAGCAGAAAAACCAGAGAATATTATTGATGAAAAAACTTTGGTGTTTTCAGATGACAAAGAAAACAAAAAAGAAAAGAAAGAAATCAGGGAAGTAAAAAAAGAAGATAATGACCAACAACCAACGGTTCTCTGGTGGAGACAGCCCCGTGTAAGGTGGTCAGCTTTTCTCGTTGCATTCATCGTGCTTGCCGCACTGTTTTATTTTCTGAAACCATTTTCGGGGGGTGTTGCCGCGACCGGACAACAACGAAAAAAACAGCAAGCCCTGCTACAACCCCTTAGGCTGGAAATGGTCTTCGTCAAAGGCGGTACCTTCCAAATGGGCAGCAACACTGGCGGCAGTGACGAAAAGCCCTTTCACAGGGTAACGGTGAGTGATTTTTATATTGGGAAATACGAGGTGACTAACGGCCAGTTTTGTAAATTTCTGAATGATATTGGCTGCAACAGCAACGGAAGATACAACGACTCCCGATATAGAAATTTGGAGTATATTGCAATGGGTAGTGAAGTTGTGCAAATTAATTATACCGGTGGCCGGTTTGTTCCCGAAAACGGAAAAGACGACCATCCGGTAATAGAAGTGAGCTGGTACGGGGCCAACGCCTTTGCAATTTGGGCCGGCGGGCGTCTGCCCACCGAGGCCGAATGGGAATTTGCGGCACGTGGAGGTAACAACAGCAACGGCTATACATATAGTGGCAGCAACAACATTGATGTAGTGGCCTGGTACAATGGTAACAGCGGCAGCCAAACCCACCAGGTGGGTACGAAAGCCCCAAACGAGCTGGGCATATATGACATGAGCGGCAATGTATGGGAGTGGTGCAGCGACTGGTACGACGACAACTATTACAGCGTTAGCCCGCAAAACAACCCGCAGGGGCCCGCAAGCGGT
>JAJRUF010000252.1 GCA_024277935.1 Gammaproteobacteria bacterium | reverse complement strand
GAGAATAGAAAGCAATGGCTAGAGATATTGAGTAAGGTCTGTGACCGATTTAACTGGGTAGTACATGGCTATTGCCAAGTAGAGCAGTGAAAAAACTTGAAGAGACGTTAATGTTGGAATGTTAGAACTGACCCCATTCTCTCATTCTCTCCCCAACGTTAGTCATCACCATGTAATCCCCAGTTAACATCTTCACGAATAAATGTTTCGCTTGTTGTTTGCTGATGAGATTCTATATAACGGCGCATAGACTCAGTAATTAATGAATCCATATTGTTAACCCAACCTTGTTCAACCATATTTTGTGCTTGCTTCCAAAGCTGGTCGGGTATATTAGTTTCTATATGCGTTGACATGTAGCAGACCTCTCTATGAAATATGGGGCAATAAAATGAATAGGTATTGAGTGATTATAACTAGATTTTTTGCTTTTAATAAGTCAAACTCAAATGGTCACTATTTTAGCATAACTAATTATTGGGAAACTTCAGCATTTATAAGATTGCTATGATGAAAATGTTTCATTATTGCTCTCCTTATAACTATGCAAACAGGCAGTTCATTAATAAAGAATCAAATTCTTTATTCTTGGCCTTTTGATAGTAACATCCCTATATATTGGGGTAAGTGGCGTTAACCATCTACCCCCTTAATTTAATTTAGAAAATAAGAAAAATGTTAAATCAGCACTCGTTTCAAAACTGAGATGGAAAGTTTGATGACTATGAAATTTCAGTTATTTTGAGAAAAACCGAAAACTTGACCGCGCGGAGTATACATTGTGAATGTCCCTCATTTTTTCACATTTAAAGAATACTGACCAGCCTCCATTTCTATGCCAAGCTCCTTCTAAAGCATTCATTTCATAAGATAGCCCGCATTACGAAAAATTGAAGAACTGGAAAAAACCAGGGAATCAACGGTAAATGAAATAACGAGATTAGAGTCTGAATATGCTTCACATTATTCTCTAAAAAATATTATAGGAGAACAAATGCATTTTATTATTGATGGTCTTGCAGAGGATTTACAGGGAAAAGAAAAATCACAACTTAAAGAATTGATTGCATCACTTATTGATAAAATAACTTTAGATCCATTAACACTAGAATGCTGCATCCACTACCATATTGCAACGGATGACAGCCTAGTAATGGCGTCCCCAAGGGGGTTCGAACCCCTGTTACCGCCGTGAAAGGGCGGTGTCCTAGGCCTCTAGACGATGGGGACTTAAGACTATTAAAAGCTGTTTAATTAAAATCAACTTATCTTTTCAATTATAAATTTATTTAAATGCCTTGTCAATAAAAAATAATTCTCCTGTAAGTTGGGTCTTTCTTTTACAGGATAATGGTATTTCTCCCCATATTTGTAGTGGCAAGGTTAGCCTTGTCTCTTGGAACATTTAATAAAACGGCAAATAATAAACTTCTTCTCTGCGTCTTCTTGGTAAAATCTTTACAATTACTATTGCAAATATAACTTTCTTCATGTCTGAACAAGCACAGCAACACCTCGTTTTAGTCGATGGCTCTTCTTTTTTATTCCGCGCTTATCACGCCGTCCCACCTTTAAGTAGCCCAACGGGTGAGCCAACTAATGCAATTTATGGGGTAACAAATATGTTGCGTAAATTAATTGCAAGCCATAAAACAGAGTATTTTACGGTGGTTTTTGATGCACCAGGTAAAACCTTTCGCAACGATATGTATGATCAATATAAAGCTCATCGCCCTCCCATGCCTGATGATTTAAGGGTTCAGATTGAACCATTACATAACTTGATTAAAGCTATGGGCATTCCTTTAATTATGGAAACAGATGTGGAGGCAGATGATGTTTTAGGTGCACTTGCTCAGGATGCTGCTAAAGCTGGGTTTAATGTCGTTATTTCAACCGGTGATAAGGATATGGCTCAGTTAGTCACTGAGAATATTACTTTAGAAAATACTATGTCTAATACGACAATGAATATTGAGGGTGTTATTAATAAATTTGGCGTAAAACCAGAGCAAATTATCGATTACCTTGCTTTAATGGGGGATACTGCTGATAACATCCCTGGTGTCCCTAAAGTAGGACCAAAAACAGCAGCTAAATGGCTAGGAATATATGGAACTCTGGAAAATTTAATAGAAAATGCTGATCAAATTAAAGGTAAAGTTGGAGAAAGTTTACGTGCCAGTTTAGGTGAACTTCCTTTATCTAAAGCGCTAACGACCATAAAATGCGACCTCAACTTACCTTATTCAATGGATACGCTAAAATGCCAGGCACCGGATAAAGCCGACCTCAAAAAACAATTAGAGCAACTTGGGTTTTCAGCCTGGGTTCGAATGATAGAGACTCCTGTTACCCAAATTACCTCGCCCTCAAAAATGGAAGCAAAAGAAATAGTAGCAGATGAAGCTATTGTTGAAATAAAAATAGATTATGAAACTATTCTGACTCAAGCTCGCTTTGACTACTGGTTAAAACAGCTTAAGCAGGCTGAGTTATTTGCTTTTGATACCGAAACCACCAGTCTAAATTACACCAATGCAGAAATTGTCGGTGTCTCTTTTGCTATTGAAGCAGGCAAAGCGGCTTATGTTCCTTTAGCACATGATTATCCAGATGTACCCGAACAACTGGATCGGGAGCTGGTTCTAAATTGCCTCAAACCTTTGCTTGAAGCGACTGATAAGCAAAAACTAGGGCAAAACCTTAAATATGATGCCAATGTACTTGCTAATTACAATATTAAATTACAAGGCATAAAGCATGATACGATGCTGGAGTCTTATGTTTTTAATAGCACGGCAACTAAGCATAATATGGATGATTTAGCCAAAAAATACTTAGCTATGGAAACTATCCATTATGAAGATATTGCGGGTAAAGGTGCTAAACAAATTTGTTTTTCTGGGGTAGCTATTGAACAAGCAGGGCCGTATGCTGCTGAAGATGCTGATATTACCTTAAGATTGCATCAAACACTTGCTAAAAAATTAAAGGGTTTACCACGCTTACAAAAGCTTTATCAAGAAATAGAGATCCCTTTAATTCCTGTGCTTGCTCGTATTGAACAAAATGGGGTGTTAATTGATTCTCTTATACTAAATCAGCAAAGCCTAGAGCTTGCCAGCCATATTTCAGGCATAGAACAGCATGCACATGATTTGGCTGGACAGGTTTTTAATTTAGGCTCTCCAAAGCAAATTCAGGAAATACTTTATGACAAGCAAAACCTTCCTATATTAAAGAAAACGCCCAAAGGCCAGCCTTCAACTGCCGAGTCTGTGTTACAAGAGCTTGCAAATGATTATCCACTTCCAAAGTTGATTCTTGAGTACCGTAGTATGAGTAAATTAAAATCAACTTATACAGATAAGCTTCCTCAACAGGTTAATGCAAGGACAGGAAGAGTACATACTTCGTACCATCAAGCCGTTGCAGCCACAGGGCGGCTTTCTTGCTCCGACCCTAATTTACAAAATATACCTATTCGTAGTACAGAAGGTCGAAAAATTAGGCAAGCCTTTATTGCCCCAGAAGGCCATAAACTAATTGCTGCTGACTATTCTCAAATTGAGTTACGAATTATGGCGCATTTATCGGCGGATGAAGGCTTGTTAACAGCTTTTTCCAATGGGGTTGATATACACCGTGCAACAGCGGCTGAAGTGTTTGATGTACCTGTTGACCAAGTAACTACTGATTTACGGCGTTCAGCCAAAGCTATTAACTTTGGTTTGATTTAT
>JAJRUF010000251.1 GCA_024277935.1 Gammaproteobacteria bacterium | reverse complement strand
TGCTACTCGTGTTACTGAAGAAAAACCGTGAAGTTATTGTCATTTTAGTCGAAATTACGATAATTACTAACTACTCGTTTCTATCAGCACTATCAGCAAAATATAGAGTTCCAAATCACGCCCTATAAAAATGGGTGGGGTCATATATGGTCCGTCCTACAGTTTTCAACCTGTGATAAGTTTATAGATATAAAAATTTAAAACAACCAGAGAGTTCACTGAGAGCGCGGAGAATTTATGACCAAATTATGAGGCTATATTGATAGTTAAATAGCCTATTAATTTTTCCAAAATTGGCCTGTTGAATAAAGCCTGGCAAGCACGTCAGGCCTTTCACCTAAAAAATAACGTAGCCTAATACTCCACATTAATAATATTGTTTTTAAAACACCAAATTTCTCCCAGCGACGACCAGAGCTAAATACCTTGGCTGCAATACAATAAGGAGGGGTTATTTGCTTTAAGTAAGTGCAAAGGCTAATATCCTCCATTAATGCAATATCAGGGTATCCCCCCACTTTATCAAATAACACTCTACTTACAAAAATAACCTGATCACCTGTTGCAATACCAGTTAGTCGTGACCGCCAATTCATAAAAAAGGCGACTACTTTTAACATAATAGGTTTACCTGTTAGTTTTATATCAAAACGCCCCCAGCGATTAGCAGCAGGTTTTATTAAATCAATAGCATTTTTAGGTAGCGTAGTGTCAGCATGCAAAAAAATCAATATATCTCCCATGGCAGAGTGAGCACCAGCATTCATTTGTCTGGCTCGGCCTTTGTCGGCAATAATAACTTTATCGACTAAAGGCTGGGCCAATTTAATGGTGCTATCTAAACTCCCACCATCTGCTACAATGATTTCACACTGGTTTCGAATATTTTGTAATGGTAATAAACATGCTGCAATATTATCGGCTTCATTAAATGTTGGAATAATGATTGAAAAATACATCAATTTAGAGGTTTAAATAGTTCAGTTAAATCTTCTGAGGTTAGCTTTAGTGCTTGTTCTTTTTTACCTCCTTTATAAATACTATTGGCCAAGGCTTTCTTTTTTTCCTGCATGGCTAGAATTTTTTCTTCTACTGTATTTTCAGTTATTAACTTATAGACAAACACCGGCTTATCTTGTCCAATACGGTGTGCTCTATCCGCTGCCTGTGTTTCTACCGCAGGGTTCCACCAAGGGTCGTACATAATCACGGTATCTGCTTCTGTTAGGTTTAAGCCTACTCCTCCAGCCTTTAAGCTAATAAGAAAAACATCAGCTTCGCCTGTTTTAAAGCGTTCTATGGCTTCATCTCGTTTTTTAGTTTGCCCTGTTAATTTACTGTATGCAATATTTCGGCTATTAAGTTCTTTTTCTATTAGGCTGATCATTTTAGTAAATTGAGAAAACACCAGAATCCGTCGTCCTTCTTCTAATTGTTCTGGCAACATTTCCATCAGCAAATCTAGTTTGGCCGATTCGGTGACTTTTTTAGCGGCTGTTAAAGATAATGTTCTTGGGTCGCAACATGTTTGACGCAGCTTTAACAAGGCATCTAAAATTGTAATATGGCTACGGGCCAAGCCTTTATTGGCAATGGCATCACGCACTTTTTTCTCCATCGTAATACGGATAGATTCATACAGTGCCGCTTGTTTATCATATAAAGGAACTGATCGGGTAATTTCAGTTTTAGGTGGTAATTCTTTTGCAACCTCTTGTTTTGTTCGACGTAGCATAAAGGGTTTTATTCGTTTGGATAAACGTTCTCGTTGCTCAGAGTCTCCATGTACTTCAATCGGGGTTCGATAAATTTTCTTAAAAAAAGCACTATCACCTAAAAACCCTGGCATAAGAAAATCAAACTGAGCCCATAACTCTCCTAAATGATTTTCCATTGGCGTTCCTGTTAGACAAAGGCGGTGAGTCGTTTTTATATCTCGTACTGTTTTAGCCGCTTGAGATTTAGGGTTTTTAATGACCTGCGCTTCATCTAACACTAAATAATGATAATCCACAGCCAGTAAGCTTTCTTTATCTCTGGGTAATAAGGGGTAGGTTGTTAACACTAAATCTGCCTGATTTATTTTATCAAAGTGCTGTTTACGCTCAGTTCCCTGTAAAGTAAGGACTTGTAGTTCAGGTGTAAAGCGTTCAGCCTCTCTACGCCAGTTGCTCATTAAACTGGTTGGTGCAACAATCAAACATGGGCTAGACATTCGGCCTTGTTGTTTTTCTAATAATAAGTGCGCTAAGGTTTGAACTGTTTTACCCAGGCCCATATCATCAGCAAGAATACCTGCAAAATTGTATTCTCGTAAAAACTGTAACCAATTAAGACCTTGCTGTTGATAGTCTCTTAATGAAGCATTTAACCCCTCCGGTGTAGTGACATCTGCAATACCTTTAAAATTCTTTAGTTTCTTCCCTGTTTCAAGTAATGTTTTGCCTCCCTTAATACTAAAAATACCATAGTTTCCAGAGTCAATATCTGCGAGAACAGCGGCATTAAACCGAGATAATGTTAATGAACCATTTTCATTTAAACTGGCACTATCAAAAAGCTCATAAACAATATCTAAAAAAGGCTTAAGCTGACTGGAAGGGATATTAATATAACTATGATCGCCAAAAGGAATCATTAAGCTTTCAGGCAGATCATTTATATCATAGTCTTCCAAGGCTGGCATAATTAAGGGCAGTAAGGGTATTCTTTGGCCATTAACATTGACCTTAAAATTCACCTGAAACCAGTCATTATTATTTTCTTCTTCAATATCTGTTTGCCAATCATCTGCTGTTTGAAAATTAAGCTTAAAACTTTCATCTGTTTCAATAATCCAGCCTTGTTGCTCTAACAAAGGCACGCTATTGTCAAGAAAATCAGCCCATCGCTGAGCGCTATTACTGGTTGACCCATTAGCAGGGCTGACAAAAACTAACTCTTTGTGGTCGCTGAACTCCGCCACCATAAAGCCTTTTTCTATCAATGTATTATAAGCTTTATGTTCACTATCACTATCTCTATGAATACGAAATAACCCTTGCTCTGTTTGAGTGATCGCAAAAGAGGCTGGAGTATAAGCTGAAATAATTTTATCGGCATAAATAAAGTTTAATTGAATAAAATGTGCGTAGTGGTTTGTTTTTAGCTGCCGGCCAAATAAAATAATTTTTGGCGTTGGGGTTACCCCCTTCATCTCTACAAGTTCAATTTTCTTGGGTGCAGGTAAGGGGATGCTGGGGAAATCCAGAGTTAAACGATGACTAAATTCATCAACATACTGTTCGGGTACTTCTGGAATAGATATGATTTTCTCTAACTCTTGTTGAGAAATATCTAAAGCTTTTATATTGCCTAATATATTTTGTTTTTGATCAAAATATAAGGGTGGTTCTGTTAGTATTAAAGCGGCTTCAAGCTCTATTTTTAGCTCAAGCTTATAGGCTGAATTTTTCTGTTGCCATAAAAATTCAAGTGTTCGAGAGTCTCCTCGCTGAATGGGAGGTGTATGATGCGATTGCCAAAATAACCGACCTGTTTCCAGAAGTTTCGAAAAAATAACAGCGCCAACACTTCCCTCAATTTGAAATTCGCCTTGATAGTTCGACCTTAAAGTTGTAAGCATTTTTACAATTTCTTCATCAATAGCTTGTATATAATCGCTATAAGAAAAGCTATAACGTAGACTATTTAAAGACATTTTTCGTCCTTTATTTAATCCACCTTTTTTATTGTTTCTGGTAATAAAAAAATCTAGCGTGTAAAGATAAGGTGCTTTACTGGGTTTCAGTATATATGCAATAAACTCATTATTTTTAGCCTTTTCATCAACGGGTGTGTCAAAATCATTTAACCACTCTAAACATGAAGCTACATTAGCGCTAGCTTGTGTTTTTTGAGCGCTAATATCTATAAATAACAGACAGGCAGCCGCAATATGTTTACAGTTAAATGTCATCGGACAAGAACAATCACCATTAATTGAAACAGAGGAATAATCTTTACGCCAGTCAATTCTAATAGATTGCTTATATAAGTTGTTTCTACTTCCTTTTATGGAGGTGTTAAAGACTGTATATAAAGCTTGGTCTTCTATAATTTTTAAATTAAGTACTCGACCATCATTATAATATCCCAAGCCTCTCGAGTAATAACTATCACCACAGGCATGCTTTATATCAGACCTTAGTAATTTTTTATGTTTCATCATAAAACTAATATACCTAAACCTTTCTTAACTGCTTTAAAAAAATAAAACTTATAAACAGTAATAACAAAACAGAAACACTCACTAAAACCAATGCAAAAGGTACCCCCACAAAAAAATCAAACTGTTGTTCTGTTGTTTTTCCATCAAGGCCATGTAAACGTAATTTTAGGGCATAAATATCCCTAGTCTGAATATCACTTTCAATAGAGACCACCTGTTTAGAAAAATACTGAATCGGGAATTGCTTAACGATTGTAAAGGCATTATCTGAAAAACTTATAAGCCCTAACCAAGACTGTCGTTTTAATAACCATATCTCTAGTCCCATACCACTTAAGTCAGTTGTGGTTGAGTCAAATTTTATAATGGTTTGCCCTAAGTGAGGAAAGTTCCGGCAATAATGTTTATCGGGATTGCTGCCTTTAAATTGGTAACCGCTTACTCTAAGCTCTATGTGACCAACAGATACAAGGCACTCATTATTGCCATGAGTGCCTTGGTGGGCAAGTACAGTGGTAGAAAAAAACAGCATAAAACAAGCTGTGAATATTACTTTTAACACCCTAATTATTCTCATTTTAATAGTTAATAACAGCGTGCATTATACTTCACCTTATTTATAGTATTTCATAGAAAAACTATTTTTTTGTATCTAGCATTTTTTCCAGCTGTTCACAGTAAGCTTTTAACACTTTAATACGTGCATATTTTTTATCATTTGCCTCCACCATAATCCAGGGGTTTTGTTGAGTACTGGTTCTGGTGACCATTTCATTGACCGCAAGGTTATATTCATCCCATTTCTCACGATTACGATAATCTTCTTCAGTAATCTTATGTTTTTTGTAACTGATTTGTTCACGCGCTTTAAATCGTTTTAACTGCTCATCTTTATCTATATGTAGCCAAAATTTTAACAATAAAGTACCATGATCAGACAATGCCTCTTCAAAATTTACAATTTCTGAATAGGCTTTTTGCCATTCGCTAAGCTTTGCAAAACCTTCAACGCGTTCAACAAGTACTCTGCCATACCAACTTCTATCATAGATGGTTATCTGCCCAGCCCTAGGAATATGTCGCCAAAACCGCCATAAATAGTGGTGTAGCTTTTCTTCATCTGTAGGTGCAGCCACAGGAATAACTTGATAACTTCTAGCATCTATCGCATGTGTCAACCGTCGAATTGCCCCTCCTTTACCAGCAGCATCCCAACCTTCAAAAACTAAAATACTAGAGCGTTTCTTTTCGCGTGCCTGACGAGATAATTTATTTAACTTGCCCTGATAATTAGATAATTTGCTGTTATATTCCTTTTTATCCAGCTTCAGAGATAAATCGAGGGAATCTAGTAAATTTTGTTGCAAATCGTTGGCTTGTAAATGATTATCTAGTGGCTGATTCTGCTTCAAATGTTCTCGATGCTCAATATGCTGTTTTATACGGCTTAAAATATGTTGACCAACCGTTAAACTACTGTAGCGAATATCAGAGCCATCAATTATTAGCCAGGGAGAATCTCCAGTACTGGTTTCTGCCAGCACATTTTCAGCTACTTTTACAAAATCATCGTACATTTCCAAGTGTTTTTTATCTCTTTCTGTCACTTGCCACTTAGTATCAGGGTTCTTTTCCAACCTTTTTAATCTGTTTTTTTGCTCACTCTTTTTTAAATGTAACCAGCATTTTATAATTAAGGTACCATCATCTATTAACAACTGTTCTAATTGTCGAATCCGCATTAATTCCAACTGCAATTGGCTATCATCAATCTTGTTATAAACTCGATTTGAGAGAGGGGTGCTATACCACGATCCCACATAAAGGCCAATAGCGCCTTTAGCAGGTAATGTTCGCCAATAACGCCAAAATGTTGGTCGTTCCTTTTCTTCATCAGAAGGTGAGTCAAAAGCAATAGTCCTCATATAACGAGCATCCATCCACTCATTAAGTAAATTGATAACATCTCCTTTACCTCCACCATCAACCCCTGAGATTAAAATTATGACAGAGAAGTCATTCTGTTTAATTTTTTCTTGAGCAAGTAATAGCTGAGTTCTAAGTTCTGGTACTTTTTCGTTATAAACAGATTTCTTTACGGCATGTCCTAACTCTGCAATTTCAAACATTCTCTTTTACTCCCTTACTTTTTTTCATAATAAAATACCATTTTCCCCTATAAAAACAAAGTGTAACAATAACCTAATAACTATTGTGCCTTGTTTTTGAAACAATCAATTTAATAATTAATAATAATTGTTTTGACATAAAAATCTCTCTATGTTCAAATAGCCCTGTCGAAAAAATAAAAATAAATATCGATAAAGTAACTTAATAAATTTTAAGCTACTGCCCTCTGAGAAAAGGGCAAATAAAATAATAAAACACTATAATGAGGATTATAAAATGGCTGAAGAAGAAAAAAGTAATTTCACAAAGATCTTAGTAGTAATGACTGTTATTTCTGTTGTTTTAGTTTTAACACTAAAAGCTGATGAAACTAAGCATCTACAACTTGCAGGTGCTTCAACTACACTTGAAAGTAATGCTCAAGCATTACAAAGTGTTAAAAGATACGAAAATAACTTCGAATAAGATATTTAGACCTTTCATCATCCTGGTGAAAGGTCTCTAATTTACCTCTCCCCTCTGTAATACCCTTTAATTTTCTAACAAAGAAAGTTAGCAAAATCTTATATTATTCTGTAAGCTTATATCTTTATTATAAATATTAGATAAGCCTAGCTTCAAAAATAATTTATCTTGCTTAAGAAAAGGAAAAATCATGAAAAAAAATAACAAAGCACCTTTGGCAATTGCTATCGGAAGCACTCTTGTTTCAGGCATAGCATCAACTGCAGTTCAAGCAGAGACTACTTCAAACATTAATAATAACCCTTTTTCAATAATTGACCTATCAACCGGTTATATGCAAACAGCTGCAAGTGACTCAGGGAAAATGAAAGATGGCTCCTGTGGTGAAGGCAAGTGTGGTGGAGCAATGCAAAAAGGCTTAGAAGAAAAAACTGCAGAAGGAAACTGCGCAGGTAATAAACCCATGCCAAAACCTAGCAAACCCAATAAAAATAAAGAAGCTAAATGTGGCGAAGGAAAATGTGGTAGCTCAATGTCTATGTAGCCAAAAGTAAAAGTTATACACCATTAAGTGTTGAAGTGGTTCTTAAAAGCATTCTTCTGCTGAAGAGTGATGGAGGAGAAATAAAAAACTTCCTCCTTCTTTTAATATTTTCTTATAAATCAGAAGATAAAAGGAAATGAAGAGAACTCTCTTCTCTGTACTTTCTGTAAGAGAATAGAGTGACTGGTTTGACAGAGTTATATCCTTTTACCAGAACTTATAATTTTTTCCATTGTCTATAAATTAATTATCTTCAATAGGATAAGTATTATGAAATGGTTCTTAATGACTCTGTTACTCTTTTTAATTGGCTGCTCAGGTTTGCCCACTAAAATGCGTGGCAACAATTATTCCAGGTTAAACTTAAGCACTGTAAAAACCAATATACTTGCATATCAACACCAGGCCTTTCGCTGGGGAGGCACTGTAATTAAGGTGCTTAATAAGAAAAACTCAAGTCAGATTCAGCTTCTGTATTATCCCGTCAGCCGTTATGGTAGACCCTTAATTGAGCAAAAAACTGAGGGTAGATTTGCTATCACCAGCCCTCTGTTTTTAGACCCGGCTATTTATAAAGAAGGCACTGAAATCACTGTTACCGGTATTTTATCAGGTGAAATTAAACAAAAAATTGGTAAAAAAATATTAACACTTCCTCTTTTAACTGTGAATAATATTCATATATGGCCTGACCGCCAACGAATTGATGAGCAGGCATACCCGTATTCTCCTTACGCCTTGCCCTATTATCCATATCATAGATGGGGCAATTGCTATTATTAGTCGGCCCGAAATATTCACTATGTATACTTTACCTGCAATAATTGGTGGAGGGTAAATTTGTAGTTTTAACTTCTGGATGAAGGGCCAGTCCCCCCCCCCCCACTGATGAGCTTGGAAAAGTTTTTAGCCCCTTCTATAGATTAGAAAATTCCCGTAGCAAAAAAACGGGGGGAAGTGGTTTAGGGTTAGCAATTGTTAAGCAATTATGTGATGCACATGGTTGGAAAATAGAATTATCTGTTAGAGATAATCATGGTAAAAAGCCTCCATTATAAGACTTTATACTTTGTGCAGGCATAGGTATAGATACGGAATTTAAAACAAGACCTTTGTCCAAAACCACTCAAGCCGTTCGCTTGGTTTACTTAGCCCAAGTATCTCGCAAGGTAACCGTTCTGTTAAAGACTGGTTTTTCCGTTGTGCTATCAACTGAATCAACACAAAAATAACCAACGCGTTCAAACTGGAAACGATCGCTTGGCTGAGCTGAAATAAGACTTGCTTCAACTCTACAGTTAGTTAATGTTGTCAGAGAATTAGGGTTTATTGCATCTAGGAAGTTATCCTCTGAATCTGGATTAGCGACAGTAAATAAACGGTCGTATAAACGTAGTTCAGCAGGAAGTGACTGCTGTTCTGAAACCCAATGGATAACCCCTTTAACTTTTCTGCCCTCTGGCTTTTTACCTAAAGTATCAGGGTCATAGCTACAGCGTAGTTCAACAATATCCCCAGCTTCATTTTTAATAACTTCTTTACATTTAATCACATAAGAGCTACGTAAACGCACTTCGCCACCTGCAATTAAGCGTTTAAATTTTGCTGGTGGGATTTCAGCAAAATCATCTTGTTCGATAAGAATGACTTTAGAAAAGGGTATTTTACGTGTGCCAAGTTCTGGTTTTTGGGGATGAGTACTGACTTCTAATATTTCTACCTGTTCAGCTGGGTAGTTTTCAATAACTAAACGTAAAGGCTCTAAAACTGCCATAGCACGAGGAGCATTATCATTTAAATCTTCGCGGATACAGTTTTCTAAAACGGCCATTTCTATCCATGAATCTTTTTTAGTAATACCTATGCGTTCACAAAAATCTCGAATTGCAGTGGGGGTATAGCCAGCTCTACGCATACCAGCAATAGTAGGCATACGGGGGTCATCCCAACCATTGACATGGTTTTCGTTAACCAGTTGTGCTAATTTACGTTTACTGACAATGGTGTATTCTAATTGTAACCTTGCAAACTCAATTTGTTGAGGGTGGCTTGGAGTTTGTAGTTTATCAAGCACCCAGTTATAAAGAGGGCGATGCGCTTCAAACTCTAAAGTGCAGAGGGAGTGGGTGATATTTTCAATGGCATCAGAGATACAATGGGTAAAATCATACATTGGGTATACACACCAAGTATCACCCGTACGCTGATGATGGACGCGTCTAATTCGGTACAAAGCAGGGTCGCGCATATTAATATTAGGCGAAGCCATATCAATTTTTGCACGTAGAACAAATTGTCCATCAGCATAATCACCATTACGCATTCCCGCAAATAAAGCTAAATTATCTTCAACCGTTCTGCTTCTATCTGGGCTTTCTTTGCCGGGTTCAGTTAATGAGCCCCGGTATTCACGAATCTGTTCAGCACTTAAGCTATCAACATAAGCATCTCCACTTTTAATTAACTGAACGGCATAGGTGTAAAGTTGTTCAAAATAGTCTGAAGCATGATGTTTATTAGCCCATTTAAATCCAAGCCAATTAACATCGCGCTCAATTGACTGCATAAACTCAATACTTTCTTTTTCGGGGTTAGTGTCATCAAACCTTAGGTTACAATCACCATTATATTCCGCTGCCATACCAAAATTTAAACAAATAGATTTAGCATGTCCAATATGTAAATAACCATTGGGTTCAGGTGGAAAACGAGTAATGACTTTACCGTTATTTTTATTATCACTAATATCTTTAGTAATAATATGACGAATAAAATTAGATGCAGTTTGGTTTTCTGTTGAACTCATTGATATTTTGGTACTACGTTATGTTGTAGGCAAGCAATAGGAGTATTGAAGCCATGTGGTTTGTATTGCTATAGTCAACTTCCTAACGATAAGAATATTTTTGTATCGAGGTGGCTGAGGTTAATTGAGTATTCTACTGCAAATAAGCTATTCCGCAAAGAACAAGAGCTACAGAGGGGAGAAGTAAATATGAATTATATTACTGTAGAGCGGACTTCAGTCCGCTCTACAGGTATTATTTATTTTATACTTCACCCTTGAGTTACACCCAGCTACAAGAGGTGCGGTGAAACTGGTTTAAAAGCTGGTTTTGAATGTTAGATGTGTGCTTTTTTTGAGTTGTCGCTATATTCAGATAGCTAAATACTATTCGTATATTGTGAGCCAATTTTCGGATAATTGAAACTAAACAGTCCGATATTTCTGTACTCTCTTGGCTAACAATTCATACGCTATTCAGTAATCTGAGAGTAAGCTGTTTATTAAAATAACAGTGAGGCTTCATTATGAATATTCTGGCAAAATCAACCGTTTTAGCTTTATTTATACTTTTAAGTGGTTGTGCACAGCATTCAGGTTATTATTCAGGGCGTTCAAATATTGGTGTGGTAGGGTTTGGTATTGATAGTTATACCACTTTGCCTTCATACTCTATTTATGGTGGCCATGATAATTATAGAAGGCAGTATAACAGACATAAATATTTTGCTTATAAGCCATATTATAAGGGACATGGATACTTTGATGACGATCATGATGAAAGGCATGAATATGCGGAGAGATATTCTAGGCGAAAACACAGGAGGTATGATGGAGATTATGATCGTGATATTAGACGTGAAAGGTATAGGCATTGATTATAGATGGCTTGAATTAAACTGAAACTTTAGAGCCTCTTGCAAAACTCCAAATTTCACAGCCCTATATTTGCGAACAATTCTCATTCGTATTTTTTAAAAAAATAATCTCCTCTTTTTTTGTCTTTATCTGTTCTTGGATCTTATTTTTCAGTTTTTTTCTAAATTT
>JAJRUF010000250.1 GCA_024277935.1 Gammaproteobacteria bacterium | reverse complement strand
CCTGCTACGGAAAAAGCCCTTTTGGCCACTTTTTCCGTTCATTTTCGTAAAATAGCACAACTATTCGCCTCAAATGAACGAAAAAACTGACTCAAAAGGGCTTTCCCTCGCGACGGTTTCTATTCTCGGACAGCCTCCTAGGGACTGGCTTTTTAATTTTATAGAGAGGTTTTAACAATGGGTGTTATTTTTGGAATAATTAATATTATAGTGGCTGTTTGGTTCTTTTCATCAGCAGCTTCTGTAAAAAAACAAGCTTTGATGTGGGCCGCTATTGGAGGACTATCTTTTTTAGTCTTTAAGTTTCTTGGTTATTCGATGATCGGATACCTTCAGGGTTCACTAGATCAAGCATTTATTGGTGACTTGGTTGAACAAGGGTATGTTGCAACCGAAAGGTCGGCTGCTGAACTATCCAGTGAAACATTTGATGACCAATCAATGGCATTAGGCATATTTTATGAGTTTTTTCCTTTAATGGTGGCATTATTAGGGGTTAGTTTTATTCGAGCAAAATTTATTTTAAGCATGGGTTTTTTTGCTTCATTAAAGCATAAAACAGCTTTAAAAATTAAAACTCATGATACACAAGGTGCAGTGTCAACTGTATCTCCAAGTCTGACAAGTACTTTATCAGGTTGGTGGAATAAAGTAAGGAAGAGTTAAGGTATACTAGGGTATTTTTTGTTAATTAATTTTATTGAAGGAATTTATGTCAATACACAGTTATTTTATGAGTGGGAGCATACTTAAAAAAGCTCAACAGTTAACGCTTAAGGCTAGAGAGGCAAAAGGAGAAGAGGCTGATCTCTTGTTTCAACAAGCTTATAGTCGATACGCTGCTGTTTCTGAGTCGTACTCTCAATATGCAGATGCACTGCATTATTGGGGGCTTGCTCTTTTGCAACAGGCTGAAACCAAATCCTCAGCAGTTGATGCAATTAAAATTTATGAGGAGGCTAATGAAAAGTTTTCATTTTGTAAAACTGTTGCGCCAAACCATTTAGGTGCCTCGGTCGATGGTGGAGTCGCTTTATTGAACTTGGCCAAGTGTAAACAACTGAGTTTGGATGATGAGCTATACAAGAAAGCAAAAGAATCATTTGAATTTGCGGAAAGAATTCAGTTAGGTTCTGCATCCTATAACCTAGCTTGCATTTATGCTTTACAAAATAAAAGTGATGATTGTTTAAAGGCTTTAGAAAATGCAAGAGATCTTGGCTTGATACCCAATGAAGATAATATTATTAATGATGTTGACTTGAAGAATATTAAGGGAATGCCGTGGTTTGCGGATTATATGCAGTCTTTTAGGGCAGATTTGGAAGAGGAGGAACTTGATAAAGAAATAGATGATAAAGTTTAAGGTATTAATTGTTTTTTTGGTCTCTATTCTCGGATAGCCTCTAAAGCATAAGAATCGCTAAAGCTTTTCTAATCTTTTTGTCTGTCTTCAGCCGTGTAGAAAAAATGCGTAGCTTGCTATGCGCCTTTTCTACACGGCTGAAGACGGACAAAAATCCAGTGCAATAATGGATAATTATTTGAGCCACTTGCAAAACTAATGAAAACGAATAATATTCTTAGCAGAGACTGCTAAAAAAAGAAAAACTTACTCGTAAATGGTAAAATAACTATAACAAGCCGATAAAGCCGACCACGGGATAATAATTAGTACCGTCGTTAATAAGTGCGGTGGCGGCTTATCAGGACGTTAGGTTTTAATGAAATTTTCTACAGAACTTGAAATAGAAGAAAATTCTCGTAGAATTTTCTTATCTTGTGTAACAAGTGGAATATTAAGGTGCTGGGCTAGAGCAATAAACTCACAATCATAAGATGAGCAATTACTTTTAGTAACTAGTGATAGAACTTGAGCTGACGAAACATCAAATTCATTATTAGCCATAATGGACTCTGCTGTATCTTGAAGTTGTAGTGCTTTTTCAAAAGTAATGATTTCTTTTCTAAGATAAAGCGTTAAAACATTACGAAATTCACTTTTCCATAATGCTGGAGCAACCCATTCAGAGTCTAGCTTATAAAGCTTATCAACTATATCTGAAAATGGAGTAGGTAATAAAAGGTAAGAGATGATGTTTGTATCTGCAACAATCATGGTCTACCTTCATTAATAGCTTGTTCTATGTCTTCAGTGGTAATTATATTGGGTTTAATTTGAGAGCGAAGAGCTTGAATGCTAGCAAGCCTATCCTTTGGTGAGACTTTTTTAGGAAATAATGTTTCTTTAAGGCAAACTATTACTTCACTATTAATGCTTCTATGGTGTTGCTCTGCAACATATTTTAGTTCATTATATAAATCAGTAGGAATATTTTTTATGGTTAAGGCTGGCATAGTAGGAATTGTAACTTAATTAAATTGGTTGCATTATGGTTGCAAAACGGAAATCAGTCAATACACAAAAACCTAACGAATTAGGTTAGATTGTGATCGCGAAGCGAGCCACAATCTGAACTGTTTGTTGGACAAGCCCAGTTTACCCTTTGAGATGAATTCTGCTATTGCAATAGCTTTTTGCTGAACAGCTCGAATAATGCATTGAGCTTCTATTTTTTAATCCTTATACTAGAAACGGATGGATTTTCATTGCGATCATCCATAAAGCCCCCCCCTTTTTTTACCCATTATCCCTGTTTTTAGAGCAGGCAATCGCCTTGGCTTAAGATATGCCACTTGCCTGAGAGTGATTGAAGACTACATAATCAATAAATGCCTCCAGCGTTTAAGTCGGCACCAAGGCTTGGCCGTTCATTTTTACCCTGAATACCTCGGCAATGGGAATCCGAGTTCGGCCCACTTGCATCTTTCCACCACAGCAAGGACAGGTCATCTGGGGGCGCTGTCGAAGGCTTATTTTTTCCAATACCTTTTGAGGGGGGGGCAGTTTGCCTAAGGTGAGTAGAATGTTGATCAATTAGGGTGCAAAAAAGCCATAGTTTCTGGCACGGTGAAATTCCGTTGGCAGAACATGCTGTAATACCAGCCATAAGAATTTAACGCCTGTTTCGGTTCGGGTTTTCCAACGCTTGGTGTCACTGTCCTGATAGCGGAAGGTGACCTTACCATCGTGGACAGACAGGATATCCCTCTCGCGGATAACCCCACGATAAAGATAGCGCTCTAGATAAACCAAAGCCTTGCCGACTGAGCCGGCTTTTTTACAATTGACAATCTTATTTCCAGCTTCCTAGCGGTAATATGACTTTTTTTGACAGTATTTTTACATATCTGCGTTTTCAAAAACGACTATAGATTTTTCATCTACCATAAAAGTCTTATCTTTCATGAGTATTTGATTAGGTCTGCGAATAATATCATAAGGTGAATTTTCCGCAGTATTAACAGATAAACACCACACCTTTCCTTTGATTTCTGGTAATTCACATAAGGTTTGTTGATCTGATAGGTTGATGATGACGTGGATGTCAGGCTCACCAATACCTGCTAAGGTAAAGGCTAACAATTGATTGTTAGGATCATCCCACAAAGGCTGGTCTATCTTTTTTCCATGCCATGAAATATCTTTAATACCTCTTTCTTCTATAATATTGCCGGTTAAAAAACGTCGGCGCATAATTGAAGAATGACGTTTTCGTAAGGTGATCATATTTTGAACAAAACGCAACATATCTGCATTTTGGTTCATCATATCCCAGTCAATCCAGGTTATCTCATTATCTTGGCAGTAACCATTATTATTGCCATTTTGAGAGTTGAGTATTTCGTCACCCGCTAGCATCATTGGGACACCTTCGCTTAGCAGAAGCAAGGTGAATGCATTTTTTGCTTGTTTTTTTCTTAATTCAAGAATATCCAGGTTGTCAGTAGGACCTTCAACCCCACAGTTATTACTTAGGTTATTGTTACAACCATCCCTGTTTTCTTCACCATTGGCCTCGTTGTGTTTTTCGTTATAGCTGAATAAGTCATTTAAAGTAAAGCCATCATGACAAGTAATAAAGTTCACACTATTAATAGGTAAGCCATCTTGGTGTTGATAAAGGTCACTACTACCAGAAATTCGAGTTGCCAATTCTTTGGTTTTCCCTCGATCACCACGTAAAAATTCACGGATGACATCTCTGTATTTACCGTTCCATTCAGCCCAGCGATGGCCTGGGAAGCTACCCACTTGATAAAGCCCAGCAGCATCCCAAGCTTCAGCAATAAGTTTAGTTTGAGATAATTGTTCGGAAAGCTCTATGCTCCACAGTACAGGAGGGTCTTGAAGCACTACTCCGCCTTCTCCTCGCGCTAAAGCACTCGCTAGGTCAAAACGAAAACCATCAACATGCATCTCTCTTACCCAATACTCAAGGCTACTAGTAATAAAAGAACATACCAAGGGGTGATTGGCATTTACTGTGTTGCCACAACCTGTATAGTCATGAAGAATACTTTTATCATCAATGGCATGGTGATAAAAAATATTCTCACCAATACCTCTAAAATTAATGATGGGGCCATCGCTACCGGCTTCGGCAGTGTGGTTATAAACTACGTCTAAAATGATACCAAGATTTGCATTATGTAGAGCCTTAACTAAATCCCTAAATTCAGTAACATGTGTGCCTTGGGCAGGTGTAACGCAATACCCCGGGTGGGGACTGAAAAAACTGTGAGTACTATAGCCCCAGTAATTTTTAAGGCCTAAATCAATGGTTCCTTTCGGAGCATCCTGTTCATCAAAAGCCATGATGGGTAATAACTCAACATGGGTAATCCCTAGTTTTTTAAGATAAGGTATTTTTTCAATCAAGCCAGAAAATGTACCAGGATTTTTAACATTTGAAGATTTATGACGCGTAAACCCTACAACATGTAGTTCATAGATAATTGATTTTTCACTACTTATGCGTAGAGGTTTATCGCCTTCCCAATCATAAGCATCATCATCTACCACCATGCAACGCATTGAGGTTAGCATATTATCACCTGGCTCACATGCCGCTTGGCGGTTCCAGTTTATATCACAAACCACTCGAGCCCAGGGATCAATTAAGTGTTTATCTTTATCAAAATGTAAGCCCGCTTCTTTGGGCTCATTAGGTCCGTCAATGCGCCAAGTGTACCAAGTATCTTTAGGTAAGCCTAAGACATAGACATGCCATGAATAAAATGTTCTATTAATTTCTTTTTCTAATTTAATAACCTGGAACGGCTCTTCACTTTTTGCTGATTCAAATAAAAATAATTCGACACTACTTGCGTGACGCGTAAAAATAGAGAAGTTAACGCCCTTTGCATCAGGCCTTGCGCCTGACAAATTAGAACGTCCAGGTTTATATTTATATTCTGTACTAAACATAGATTATTGAAATAATAGGAAATGCATACTTAATTATGAGCTTCAACTAAATCCATTCAATTGAAAAAAAGGCTACAATCTAAAGTTATGTAGTTGTAGTATTTTACTATTATCTTAAGTTTTGAATGACAAAGCAAAAGTTTTAATTACAATTGAGTTGAGAAACCTATTGATTGACGGGTTTTAATTTTGTTCTTTTTTAGAAAAAGACAGTGAAAGGTTTACATAATGAGTCATAAACAGCTAGAAGAAAAAGCGCAAGAAAAAAATCTTATGAGTCCATGGCGAGAAAGAATAAATGAGATTATCTTTGGTTCTGAAACCAAAATGGGAAAGGCTTTTGATGTTATTCTGATTGTAAGTATTATCTGTAGTGTTATGGTTGTGATGTTAGGCAGTGTTAAGACAATTCAACTAAAGTATTATGAGATTTTTTTTTATTTGGAGTGGTTTTTCACCCTTCTTTTTACTCTGGAATATTGTTTACGATTGATTTCAGTACAGCGGCCGATATTATATGTCTTTAGTTTTTATGGCATTGTAGATTTTTTATCGATTATCCCTACTTATCTAAGCCTTTTTATTCCAACAATTAAATATATGTTGGTTATTCGAATTCTACGGCTACTTAGAATCTTTCGAGTTTTGAAATTAACGGCCTATATGGGCGAAGCACAAGTTTTGATGGGAGCTTTAAAAAAAAGTGCACGTAAAATCTTTGTATTTCTTTACGCAATATTAACCTTAGTTGTTATTTTTGGCTCGTTTATGTATGTCATTGAAGGTAGTGAAGCTGGTTTTACCAGTATTCCCAAGGCTATGTATTGGGCCTTGGTGACCTTAACAACGGTTGGCTACGGTGATATTGCGCCTCAAACTTCATTAGGCCAAGGGGTGGCGGCTCTTATTATGCTTATGGGCTACGGTATTATTGCTGTACCGACGGGAATATACAGTGCTGAACTTATTAAACACTACCGACCAGACAAAATTAGTAATAAGGCTTGTGCTGATTGCGGAAAAATAGGCCATGATATAGATGCAGAATACTGTAAATTTTGCGGTCATTTTTTAGATCAATAAATTATTATTTTGCTTGACTTTATTTATTGGAGATACAATCAATAAGTTGCGATATTTATCCACAAAAGCTGTGGATAACTCTGTGACTAACTGTTTAATAAGTTGATGAATTATTGATGGCTTCTGACTTTGCTTTAGATTGTATTCTTTTTGGTCATAATAGTATTATTTAATAAATACAATAAGTTACGTTGTTTTTGTGGCTTAAATTCAATAATCAACAACTTAGCTTTAGCTACCTGTATATACCAAATTCAGTTGTGTGCAAAGAACTTTATTTAAGTACATGATTGATACCATTTTTGTATAAATATTCTAAGGTTAAAAAATGTATATATTTATTTTGTTAAATTTATTGATGGCCTTTGTTTTAAAAAATGACAATATAATTCGAACGGTTTTTTTGTCAGATTATGCACTTTATTTAGGCGAAAGCTTATTAGTTGTCATTTTGATTGCTACTGGGATAAAATTTAGGCAAATTAATTACAAGCTAAGGTATGATTTATTTGCAGTGGGAGCATTACTTATCTGGTTTGCTTATTGGCCACCTTTTTTTCGACAAGATTCCCCCTTGTTTTACATCTACCCTTTATATTTTGCCTTAATAACCGCTTTATTTGCTCTGGTTTTTATCAAAAAACCAGAGCAAATAAAACGTGATGAAAGAGCTTGGTTGCAGTGGCTATCTGATACAGGGCGATTTAATCCCTTTATTATTATGGTTTGTGTTGCTATTAGCCTGTTTTTGCCTCAACAGTTTATGTTATTTCCTTTAACTGTGTCCCTTTTGGTCATGAGGTTTGCTTTGGCTTGTTGTTTAGATAATGAATAAAATTAATTAAAACTGATCAGTTATAATACTTTTCTGAGATTGAGTAGGAGAATAAAATGCGAGCTATCCCTTTTATTAGTGCATTATTTTTAACGGCATGCGTCACCATTAATATTTATTTTCCTGCTGCCGCTGCAGAAAAAGTCGCAGATGAAATTATTAAAGGTATTCAATCTGAACAGAGTATAGACACTGACTCTACACAAGTAGAACCTCAAAGTCAGGTTGACCCTATTCAACTTTTTGTCTATCAAGCTATTGATACTACGATTGAATTTGTAATTCCATCAGCTCAAGCCGCAGTGGTTGACCTATCAGTTAATACCTCAGAAATAAGACAATTAAGAGCTAAAATGAAAGCTCGATTTTCAGTTTTGAAATCTTTTTATGCTAAAGGTGTGGTGGGTATTCAAGCCGATGGATTTATTACGGTACGAGGAAAAGTTTCTCTTAAAAATAGAAATAAAGTGAATAAATTGGTGGCCCTTGAAAATACAGACAGGCAACGGTTGTATCAAGCTATCGCCAATGCAAATGGGCACCCTGAGTGGTTTGCGCAAATTAAATCAACATTTGCAGCGCGCTGGGTCAGTAATGCTCAACCTGGTTGGTGGTACCAATCTTCAAATGGTAGTTGGAAACAAAAATAAACATGGCATGTAGAAGAAGCAGAAAAAAGAAGTTACCTGAAGCTGCGGTTGCAGTGACAATTGAGTCTTTAGCACATGATGGTCGAGGGATTGCCCATGTTGATGGTAAAGTTATTTTTATTGACGAAGCTTTACCTGGAGAACAAATTGAGTTTATTTATACTGATAATCGTAGAGACTACTCTGAAGGTAAAGTTGATAAGCTATTAACCCAGTCTAAATATAGAACAGACCCTAAATGTGAATACTTCGGTAACTGTGGTGGTTGTAGCTTTCAACATGTAAAAGATGAAGATCAAATAAATATTAAACAAGGCTTGTTAGTTGAGCAATTCAATAGAATTGGTAAAGTTGATATTCCTCAAATATGGGAGCCTTTAACGGGGCCGCATTGGGGGTATCGTAGAAAAGCGAGGATGGGGGTTAAATATGTTGCTAAAAAAGGGCGTGTATTGGTGGGTTTTAGAGAGCGTAGAAACCCATTTCTAGCAGAAATTGAAAGCTGTAAAGTCATGCACCCTATTGTAGGTGAAAAGTTAATGGATTTATCTGAAATGATTGGTGGTTTAACAATCAAAGATAAAATTCCACAGATTGAAGTTGCAATAGGTGATAAGGATTGTGTTTTAGCATTTCGAGTTCTAGAGCCACCTACTACAAAAGACAAAGAACGGATGCGAGAATTTGGGCATAAACATAATATAAGTATATGTTTGCAATCAAAAGGCCCTGATACCATCGTGCCAATTGAAGGTGAGCCAGAAGTTATTCCTTATTATGAATTGCCGGAGCAAGGCATAAAATTTAATTTTAAACCCGCTATGTTTACTCAGGTTAATTATGAGATAAACAAGAAAATGATTACCCGGGTTATTGAGACATTAGAATTAAATGAAAATGATAATGTATTGGATTTATTCTGTGGTTTAGGTAACTTTACTTTACCGATGGCTACAAAAGCAGGGCATGTTGTGGGTATTGAAGGTGATCTACCTTTAGTTAATCATGCGAAAGAAAATGCGAAATTAAACAATTTAGAAAATGTTGAATTTCATGTGGCAGATTTAAGTAAAGATGTAAGCAAGCAGGCTTGGGCCAAACAAAAATTTAATAAAGTTATGTTAGACCCTTCTCGAGCCGGTGCTTCAGAAGTGTTGCATAATTTAAAGCACTGGAACCCTGATTTAATCATGTATGTATCGTGTAATCCATCCACATTAGCCAGAGATGCGGGTATTTTAGTGAATGAAATGGGTTATAAGCTGGTTAAAGCAGGGGTAATGGATATGTTTCCTCAAACTGGGCATGTAGAGTCAATTGCACTTTTTAAGAAAGGGTAAAGCCTATTGACTCTATTAACCATGACTATTCCTGAATCATATTTATATATTTCCATTAAAAATCAGCAGATGTCT
>JAJRUF010000249.1 GCA_024277935.1 Gammaproteobacteria bacterium | reverse complement strand
CTTAGCTTGGCAAATAACAAATAAAACCGTTTAGTTTTTAAACTTACAAAAACAGAGGTAAACTTGGGTTTTTTATGTTGTTAAGAAACCGGTATTTCTATCTGATTTTTAAGGTCGTTTATATTTTTAAAAGTTTCTAACAGTTTATTAGACGGAAACAAATATATCCAAAAGTACATTAAATTCCGCCTATCCTAAATTTAACCTTTTCTTAGGCTGAATTCCATAATTTAGGAATTACCCCGATTTCCACCTAAGTTGATTTGTGCTAAATTTATAACTATCATATCTTTTTGTCAACTGTTTTTCATACTGCTTTTATGACTACGCCAAACTGGGATGACTTTCAGTCTATTCTATCAAAAAATAATATTCCGCAGAACCAGCAATCTTATTATGTTAAGCGAATAGAGTCATTTTTGAGGTTTAAGTTTGGGACCGCTTCAAAAAATCTGGGGAGTGATGGCATTAATAATATATCCAATATTAAAGCAGAGGATGTGAGTAATTTTCTTCAGGAAATAGACCGAAAAACTGTGATGAATAGTTGGCAGTTCCGGCAACTTATTCATGCATTAAAACTTTTTTTGATTTCTCTCTGTCATTTACCTTGGGCTATAACATTTGATTGGGATTATTGGCAGGATGCGGCTATGAAACTGGCTGATAATCATGCGACTGTTGCACGCGATTACACTGAGCTTCCTTTAAAATCTCCGCTTACTACTCAGAGCCCCTCTAAAGCCCTAAGTGTTACGCATCAATCACTTTTAGATAGCCTTATCTACATTTTGCGAGCAGGTAATTATGCGATTAGAACTGAGCAAACTTATACTGATTGGGTAGCTCGGTTTTTGCAATTTCATGCCTCTGTTGATGTTGATAACCTTAGTGATAAACATGCTAAACAATATCTTGAATACTTAGCAGTAGAACGTCGTGTTGCATCAAACACCCAGGCAGTTGTATTGAATTCTTTAGTTTTTTTGTTTCGTAACGTTCTAAGTAGAGAGCTAGATGTCAAGGGATTTAAACTGGCTAACAAGGCAAGAAAGGTGCCGGTGGTTTTGACGACGGATGAAATGCGTGCTTTACTCGCTCAAATGACTGGGCTTTACGGTTTACTGGCTGGTTTACAGTATGGTACGGGTATGCGTTTGATGGAAGTTATCCGTTTGCGTGTTCAGGATATTGATGTAGGTTATCAACAGATTGTTATTCGTAATGCTAAGGGTAACAAAGACCGTCTGGTTCCATTGCCCAAGCGTTATCAACAGTTGTTAGTTGAGCAAATAGCGTTTGTTAAACAGCAGCATGAAGCTGACCTAGCGTATGGTAATGGTGAGGTTTATTTGCCAGATGCTTTAAGTCGGAAACTCCCTAATGCCGCCAAGGAGTTGCGCTGGCAATACCTGTTTCCGGCTAGTCGGCATTCTGTCGACCAGCGTACTGGAGCTGTACGCAGGCATCATATTCATGAGTCAAGTTTGCAGAAAAAGATTAAACAGGCTGCAAGCGATGCTAATCTTATTAAGCGTGTGAGTTCACATACGTTACGGCATTCTTTTGCTACGCACTTATTGGAAAATGGTTATGATATTCGTACTGTTCAGGAGTTATTGGGTCATGCGGATGTTTCGACGACGATGATTTATACGCATGTTATGAATAAGCCTGGAGTTTGTGTACAGTCTCCAGTAGATTTAATATAAATTATTTAGATACTCTGCATATTCGGGAATAGGAATTTTATAACTTGTACATAATTTAGAGGGGGATAAATTAGGTTTATATTTTGTTCTTAATTTATCTCCCTAATTTTCCTGGTATTACTCGTTTTCCCAAAGCTATACTAACATCCTTTAAGCTCTCTCTTAGCTTGTTCCCATAAAGCATCTAACTCTGCCAACTGACAGTCTTGTATACTTCGCCCCGAGAGTTCAACTTGCTCTTCAATATAGTTAAACCTTCTAGTAAATTTTTTTGTCGCTTGCTTTAAGGCTATTTCTGGATTTACTTTTAAATGCCTGGCTAAATTAACGCTTACTAATAATAAATCACCAACTTCTTCTTGAATATGTGGCTGATCTTGTTCCTCCCAAGCCTCTTTTACTTCTTCAAGCTCTTCCATTACTTTATCAAAAACGGGTTCAACTTCTGGCCAGTCAAAACCGTGACTCGCGGCTTTGTTCTGAATTTTTTCACACTGAACTAAAGCAGGAAGATTAATTGCCACTCCTGCCAATACACTTTCATTTTCTGCTTGCTTACCTTTTAACTGCCGTTCTTTAACTTTAGCTTCTTCCCAAGCTTTTTGACGCTCCTCATCACTATTATACTTTACCCCTTCAAAAACATGAGGATGACGGCTTATCAATTTTTCAGTAATCGCTTCAGCCACTTGTTCAAAATTAAATAAGCCTTGTTCTTCGGCTATTTGCGAATGAAAAACGACTTGTAATAAAAGGTCGCCCAATTCTAAGCGCAAATCATCCAGGTCATTTCTTTCAATAGCATCAACAACTTCATAAGCCTCTTCTATAGTGTATGGAATTAAACTATTAAAATCTTGCTTTAAGTCCCAGGGACAGCCTTTTTCTGGATGGCGTAAATGCGCCATAATAGACAGTAGTTTTTCAGTATTTTTTAAGTTCAAGAAATAAAACCTAGGGTAGAGCGGACTTCAGTCCGCTGTATGATATATTATTTGTAAGTGACTCTCACTATAGTTTTTGCGGACTGAAGCCCGCCCTACATTTAATAAATTTTAAAAAGAACTTCCAAAGCTTTCTTGATAACGTGCTTTAAAAGACTCCATGGTAAATTTATGGTTTTGAGTACCATGGTGCTCTATTTTGATGGTTCCTAAAAGGGAGGCAATTCGACCTGTTGTTTCCCAGTCATATTCATTGATGATTCCATACAGTAAACCCGCTCGGTATGCGTCACCACAGCCTGTAGGATCTGCTAGTTCTTTGGCTTTTGCCGAAGGGATGTCAATACATTTTCCTGCCGTATAAATTTTAGAACCCTTGCCGCCCATGGTTATAATTAAAGCATCGACCTTCTCTGCGATTTGCTCTAATGATAAACCTGTACGCTCTTGCATTAACTCAGACTCATAATCATTAAATGTTGCATAAGTTGCTAGATCTAAAAGTTCAAGTAACTCTTTACCATCAAACATCGGCATACCTTGGCCTGGATCGAAGAT
>JAJRUF010000024.1 GCA_024277935.1 Gammaproteobacteria bacterium | reverse complement strand
TGGTTGTTACGGGTAGTTTGGCTACAGGGCATTTTCTTGTAACAGCTCTTTTTACCTTTATTTCAAATCTAGGAACAGTTGTTGTGCAAAAGAGTAAAGGCTACTCTGAAGAGATGCTTAAAGGTGTATTTGATCAAAAGGTCAGTACAGTCTGGTTATTAAAAAATGATACAGAGCTTGAAACACCAATTGAAGAAGTCATGATCAAAGATACCATTATTGTCCATACAGGCGAGTTAGTCCCTCTTGACGGCATAATTATTAAAGGTGCAGTGACGGTAGATCAACACGCGCTTACTGGAGAATCAATACCTGTAGAAAAAACAATTGACGACAAAGTTCTAGCTTCAACAGTTGTTATTGCTGGTTATGCTTGGGTTGAAGTAACTCAGACAGGGCAAAATACGGTGGTTGCTAAGATAGAGAATGTTTTACAAGGCACTTCTCACTTTAAAACAGGTATCCAGCTAAAAGGTGAGTCTTGGGCTGATAAGGCTGCGGCTCCCATTCTAGGTTTGGGTATGCTTATGTGGCCAGTGCAAGGTGCTGCAATTGCAACAGCCGTGTTTAACTGTAGCCCTGGTAATGGCATACGATTATCAGCTTCTGCCCAGACGTTAACGCATATAATTTTGGCGGCTCAAAAAAATATTCTAATTAAAGATGGTCGTGTTCTTGAGCAATTAATGGAAGTCGATACCGTTATCTTTGATAAGACGGGTACATTAACAGAGGACGAACATAAGGTAAGCCGCATATTCTGTGCTGATAACAGTTACTCAGAGAATGACATTTTGTTTTATGCAGCAGCGACAGAACAAAAGGTCAGTCACCCACTCGCACGGGCAATTATTGAAAAAGCCGAGGAAGTAGATCTTTCTCTGCCAGATGTTGAACTTTCCGATTCAAGATATGAAGTAGGTATGGGGGTTACTGCAACAGTAAATAATAAAACAACACAGGTAGGTAGCCTTTCTTTTATGGAAAATGCAGATATTGCTATACCAGAAGAACTAAAAGAAGAAGTACAAGAATCAATTGCCGATGGTAGCTCAGTCGTAATGGTGGTTATAGAAGGTGAAATTGTTGGCGCTATTGAAATTCAGGCACAGTTACGTCCTGAGGTAGAAGAGGTTATTAGCAAGTTGCGTGAACGTGGACTTGAAAATCTGTATATCCTTTCAGGTGATCAAATGGAGCCTACTCGTCAGATGGCGAATAAGCTCAAGTTTGATGGTTATTTCCACAATGTTTCACCAGAAGATAAAAGCAATATTATTGAAAAATTACAACAAGAAGGGAAAAAAGTTTGTTTTATTGGCGATGGTATCAATGATGTTATCGCAATGAAGAAAGCCAATGCCTCTATTTCTCTGAGTGGTGCAAGCACAATTGCCACGGATGTTGCACAGGTTATTTTAATGAGTGGAACATTGATGGAACTGGATGATATTTTTGATATTGCTCAGAACCTTAAGAGCAAACTAATTATGACAATTACTTCTTATACCACTGTCGTAATTGTCTCCTTCACCAGTTTTGTTTTTCTTGGTGCTCCACCATTTTTAGCTTTGATTGTGCAATCCATCGTCAATAACACTTATGGCATGTCTCAAGCTCTATTACCTTTGAAACAACTTCGAGATAAAAAGAAGATGGAGTTGGAGCATGAAAAACTAGAGATAAAAGAGAAAATATTGGAATTAAACACATAAAATTAATTATAACTAACTTAAGGAGAAGTTATCTATGGATTCTATCACTGGATTCAAAAAACGTAGTACAGAGACATTTCAAGCTAATGTCCCAGGTTCTAAATCATTTACCAATCGTGCTTTGGTTCTTGCTGCTCATCAAATAGGGAAAACAGTTGTTCATAATGCATTGATTTGTGATGACACAATATACTTATCAAAAGCATTAAGTGCTTTTGATGGTTTAAAGGCAACTCAGGATGGAAATTCATTTATTGTTGAACGCGCAGGTGAAACAATTAAAGCACCAGAAGAACCCATTTATTTAGGTGCTGCTGGAACACCCGTTCGATTTATGTTGTCATTTTCTGCTTCAGCGGAAGGTCAGACATTAGTGACAGGTAATGAACGATTAAGCGAACGTCCCATGAAGGATATTCTTGATGCCTTTGAAACCGCTGGTATTGAGTATGAATGCAAAGGTGAAGCTGGTCATTTACCTGTTTTGGTAACAGGAGGTCCTGCAAAAACAGCCGAATGGAAAATTAATGGTGAAGTTTCCAGTCAGTTCACCAGTAGTTTATTGATTCATGCTTCTCAACAACTTGATAAACCCAAAGTTAGTGTTGAAGTATTAAATTATCTTGTTTCCAGACCATATATTAATATGACGCTTGAAATGATGGGTAAAATAGGGTTAAACGTTGCAGAGCCAGAAACCAATCACTTTGAAATTACACCTGCCAGATCCTCTGCCAGTGATATTTATGTTGAAATAGATGCGTCAGGAATGTCTTATATTTTAACCGCAGCAGTTTTAACGCAAACTACCGTGAGAATTAAAGGCATTAGCCGAAAGTCTTCCCAAGGGGATGTAGGGCTTGTTGCCATTTATGAAAAAATGGGATGTAAAGTAGAAGAAGAGGATAATGCAATTGTCTTCACGGGTGCGCCTATCTCTGGCATCACTGTTGATATGGAAACTATGCCAGATGTAGCTCCCAGTCTTGCTGTAGCAGGTGTAGTCGCCAGTGGACCTGTTGAAATTACCAATATCGCCAATCTACGAGTTAAGGAATGTGATCGCATATCTGCCTGTTGTGATGAGCTGAAACGTCTTGGAGCTGAAGTAGAAGAAGGTGAAGATTGGATGAAGATCTATCCTGCCAAAACTTTAAAGCCAGTTCAGGTCAAAACCTATGATGACCATCGTATCGCAATGGCATTCTCACTACTAGGACTCGTTCATGAGGGAATTAGTGTTGAAGAACCTGAATGTGTCACTAAATCATTCCCAGATTTTTGGAAAGAAATGCAACGCTTTGTAGATTTTCATCAACAATCGTGATCATGATTTAAATTCAGTTGATCGTTATGTCTAAAAAAGTATAAAAAAAAGGGGGGGGTGGGTAATCATTCCAAAAACAACAGATTTAACCCACCACCCTAATTATTATTGATTGTTATTATCTAGGTTAAATAAAAACGAGCGTAGATTTAGTAGAATGCTAAGGATATATACTCTTTACGAAATGACGGATGATAAGTTTTCTAGTGGTAAAGAGCATAAGACGATAATCAGCATGAAATGCTCAAGCTGCATGTCATATGAAAGAAAGTAAGGAACGGCGCAATAATAAACCTATCCATTATTACGCAGAATTTTTGCTTCTAATCAAATCATCTCAATAGGCGCATAGTCATTCTACGCAACGATTTGAGATCATTTGAGTAGGAGCATAAAAGACAAGCAAGAATGGTGGGTTTATTGTTGTGCCGTCCCTAATATTAAGGCACATCTATTAATTCATGATTTGGTGAATTGAGCCCAGTATTTCCAGTAGCTAGGTTGCTAAGTAATTGCAATAGAATAACTATTATAATCACTTAGGACTCAGGATTTAATAAGATACGGAACTTAACGCAGAATTAATAGAGATGCCATTACTTCTTTTTAAAATAGATATGCCGATAGGGTTAGCTATAAAAGGAAATACAAATGATACTTGGCATAGCAACAGTTTTTGTAACATACGCTTCGGTACGTGTTTTTGAGCATTATAAAAGCACACAAAAAGGAAAATCAGATTCTAAGAAAATTACCTCGTCACAAGCAAAGAATAAGCCACCTGGAAGGGCAGTAAAATTAAAAGCCCGCTTGTATAAAATGCTCGCGAAAAAGAACGAGGAAAACAATAAAAATAAACACTATGTAATAATGAGTGGGTTAACCATAGGGCTTGCCTCTGCAAGATTTATCTATACCCCATTCACCCTCTTAGCTATTTTTGCATTTTCATATACCGCAGTTCCGTACCTTAAACAAATGGAAAAATCACTAATTGCTGATAAAAAAGTTGATGGTTATGTGCTTTATGGTATTGCAGATATGATAATGCTAGCACTTGGTGCGTATGTATCTGCGGCGATTGGCATTGGTTTATTGCATTTATCAAAATATATTTTAAGCAATGCCAAAGAAGAATCAAAAAGGCAATTAGTTGATATTTTTAACCAGCAACCTGAAAAGGTCTGGGTTTTAAAAAATGGCGTTGAAATCCAGATTCCTATTGATCAGGTAGACGAAAATGATATTTTAATTGTCAGTGCAGGTGATGTTATTCCTGTGGATGGCATAATCACGGATGGAATTTCATCCGTTGACCAAAAAGTACTAACGGGTGAATCTCACCCATCAGATAAAACAATTGGTGATCAGGTCTACGCTTCAACAATGGTAATATCTGGTAAAATCAGTATTAAAATGGAAAAATCGGGACAAGAAACCATTGTCGCTAAAATCGGTGAAATTATTAATAATTCGATTGAATTTAAAAGCACTCAAGAACTAAAAGGCGAAAAATGGGCTAATTCTTATACTTTACCCATGCTTGGGCTAGC
>JAJRUF010000248.1 GCA_024277935.1 Gammaproteobacteria bacterium | reverse complement strand
CAGTAACTTCCAATGTATTTTCATTATTGGCTACACTATCCCACAGCTCTTCAGCAAGTAAAATACGCTCAGATTGACTAAGCTCTTGAATGTTAATTGTTTTTGTAATATTCATAATAAACATTTTAGTTGAAAATCTACTGTTTGTCGATAATGTAAGTGAAAGAATATAACGCCTATATCACTGGTTCAAAAAAGCTTGGCTGGGCTTTTTCAGCCAAGCTTTTTTGAATCCATTTTCAGCCAAGCTTTTTTGAATCCATGTGCATATTTTTGTTAGCAATTTTATTTTGCCTGTTTTTCATAGCCATTTCGCTAATTTCACTTACACTCTTATTATTCCAGAGTTTTCTTTGCCACAAAGTATAATCAAAAGGTTCTCGCATCATTAGAGTTATAAATTTTTCTGCTTGAATTTCACCTAGAGCAGAAATTAAAGGTAAACGTCAATTAAAACCCACGTTCACAATAAGCTTCAGTTAGCTCAAACTATGATCTTCAATTCGTAATTTGGAGATACAAATGAGCAACCATTCAAAAGATGCTTCGATGAAGCAACACATAGAGGCCTGCCAAGCCAGTAACTTAAGCCAGGCAGTTTATTGTCAACAACATAAGATACCCTCTCATATTTTTAGCTATTATCGAAAGAAGTTGGGTTATGTTAGCTCATCAAAACAGGTCAACACCAACAATCAACTCATTCCCATTAATTTACTGGCCAATTCCCCCACAAGCAATGCAATTAAAGTAAGCCATACCAATGGTTTCAGTTTGGAAATCAATTCTGATACGAACCTGAATCAGCTCAAGTCCATTCTGGATTTGCTCAGGACTGTTTCATGATAACGGGCATCACAGTCAATCAGGTTTATCTGGTTTCTGGTGTTACCGATATGAGAAAAGCAACCAATGGGCTATCACTGATTGTCTCAGAGCAATTGGAACACAATCCCTTTGATGGCAGTGTCTTTGTTTTTTGTAATCGTCAGCGAGATAAACTTAAAATACTGTACTGGGAGCGTAATGGTTTCTGGCTTTACTATCGTACACTTGAAAAAGGGAAATTCCAGTGGCCGATGGAAAAAGAACAACCCACTCTTTCGTTAACACTGAGAGAATTACAGTGGTTACTGGATGGTTTATCTTGCACACAACACCATGCTCACCCTGAAATTCATGGTCTGGAAAACAACTAAAAAAAGTCTATTTAAATGCGCATTAAACAGAATAAATACAAGCATTTAACGCTCATTTTTAGTATAATATAACGCATGAGTTCAACAGACAAAATACTACCAGAAGACATACCAACGCTCAAAAACAGGGTGCTTGAACTCCAGTCAAAAGTGGACTGGTATGAGGAACAATTTCGTCTGTTGCAACATAAACGGTTTGGTACTTCCAGTGAAAAAGAAGCCCACCCCGACTTCTTTAATGAGGCAGAAACGTTCGCCGAAGAAGCACCGGAAGTCCGTGAAACCATTACTTATGAGCGTAAAAAGCCCGGTCGTAAGCCTTTACCTAAAGACCTACCTCGTAAAGTTGTTCGTCATGAGTTATCTGAAGCAGAACAAGTCTGTGACTGCGGTCATCACTTGCATGAAATTGGTGAAGAGACCTCAGAGCAACTGGAAATTGTTCCTGCTCAGGTATATGTTGTAGAACATGTTCAGGTTAAATATGCCTGTCGTGCTTGTGAGGAAGGCGTTAAAACTGCTCCTAAGCCTGCACAGCCCATTCCTAGAAGTTTTGCATCACCCAGCCTGCTGGCCTATATCATTGTTTCTAAATTCCTAGACAGCTTGCCTCTCTATCGACAGGAAGCGATATTTAAACGCTATAAGATAACACTTTCCAGAGCCAGTATGTCCAACTGGGTGCTTAAATCAGCTGAATTACTCAAACCCTTTTATAATCGGTTGTTGTATTATCTCATTAGGCAGAAAATCATCCAGGCCGATGAAACAACGATGCGAGTGATCCATGATGGACGTGAGAATTGCCCTAAATCTTATATGTGGCTCTATCAAAGTGGCGGCTATCATTCCAAGTGTCCCATTGTTTTGTATGAGTATCAGCCTACTCGTGCAGGCCAACATGCCAAAACCTTTTTAACGGGGTTTTCAGGTTACCTGCAAACGGATGGCTTTCCCGGTTATCATATATTCGAAAATGAGAACAGTGAAGTCACTTTATTAGGCTGCATGGCACATGCTCGTCGCAAGTTCCATGATGCCTTAAAAGCATTACCCAAGGACAGTCAGAAAAAGCCTGGCATGGTACAAATGGCGATCAGTAAAATTGCTAAATTGTATGCGATTGAAAAACAAATCAAACCGCTCAATGCTGAACAACGTTACCTGATCCGTCAGGAAAAAAGCAAACCACTACTGGATGACTTTAAAAAGTGGTGTGATGATAAAGTGACTAAAACAACAAAAGACAGTAAGTTGGGTGTCGCTATTCGTTATGTGATCAATCAATGGAAGTATCTGACTGTCTATCTTGAAGAGGGCAACCTCCAGATTGATAATAATATGGCAGAGCGGCGGATCAAACCCTTTGTGATTGGGCGCAAAAACTGGGTCATGAACCAAAATCCTCGTGGTGCTGAGGCCAGTGCTATTTTATATTCAATCGTGCAAACAGCGAAAGCAAACAACCTAGAGCCCTTTGCCTTTTTAACACACATTCTGACTGAGTTACCTAAGCTGGGCAGGCATTATGATGATGAGGCTTTAGAGCAATTGTTGCCATGGAATTTGACTGAAAAAATTCAGCCTTTAAATAAAGTGGAATGATACGTCAACGTGGGAAGTTTTGACGTATACAATGTGTTTTACTTCCAAATTGTTAAAAAGCCTTATCGAAAAATAAAACCAGCACAATGTATAAGAGAAATTTTAGATAATCACAAATAATATTGTTACTGAAAAAACCTCGTACCCATACTCCGGTGTGGGAAGGCGATGCTAAAAAAGATAAGGTTTGTTTGATAGCTTTATTGAATCATTGAAATCATTGAAATCATATATTTTCAACAATCAGAGATGATTTACAAAGGATAGTCTCTATATGACACAACGAATAAAACTAGTTGCCATTGGAATCTCGACGGGTGGCCCTGAGGCT
>JAJRUF010000247.1 GCA_024277935.1 Gammaproteobacteria bacterium | reverse complement strand
TAGTATAGGTGAATAAACGGGTAAGACAGATAATTTGCTTGCTGGATAAGCGGTAACACAATCCGGTATTTTCCAGAAACTGTGGATTTACGATAATATCGTGGATGTTAATTTTTTGGTTTCTGTGATTTGATAATGGTGTTTTGGTGGAATGCGCTAGCACTTTTCCATCCTGCGCTCAGGCTACTCGATCTCGCGGAATTTAAGTTAATCCCTTTGTAGCGGAGGGTCTTTAGCCGAGACAGCAGCCTATGTCGCGGCTAAAGCCGCTCCTACAACGTATTATTCTATTGAAACAAAAAAAGGAATCATATAAAAATCTTGCGATTAGCTATAACATATTAATTTTGCATAATGAAATCAGGAATTGAAAAATCTAAAAGTATCTGAGAAAACAAAATAAGTCCCGTCTTGAAATGACTTTTCGCTATTAAGGTAACTCGCAATAAATAACCCACCAAAATATCGTTCCCACGTTCTACGTGGGAATGCAGCCTGTGACGCTCTACTGTTGCTAAATTCTACTTTGGCACTTTAGATCGATAGTTACTCAAACGTATTTCTGTAGGGTCAGAACTCCTGATCTCGGTATTTCCTAACAATGAGCTGTGAAGTTTTAAAAAGCCTTTAAAAACATATATTTAATAAGCAGGAATAGTAATAATCTTTATTATAATATTATTTCTGAGAAGAATTTATCATGAGACTTGTTTTTAAAATAAGGGTTGTGTGGTCGCGGAAATAAATTTATAAAAATAGAAATAATATCATTTTATCAATTGGTTATTAAATTTGTCTTATGATTTTTTATGATACCTTATGAGATTTGTAGTCTCATTATAATTCTCCGAGATCAGGAGTTCTGAAATTATTGCTTTAGCTAAACAGATAGCAGAAAAACAGCCTTCAGATATTGCCGTTGCAAAATTTAGTTTCGAATGGGTCAGGGATAATATTAAACACAGCCTGGATTTTAAACTTAACCCTATTACCTGTATCGAATCTGATGTGTTACAACATAAAACAGGGTATTGTTATGCTAAATCTCACTTATTGGCCGCACTGCAATGTAGCTGAGTTATTTTTTGCCTTGCCTTGAACCTGGAAAAATCAGTGACTCACGGTCTCTAACACAAGTTCTAGACTCTACAGCACTTAAAAAATAATCGCATAAACTATAGGTGAAGCTTTCGCATTCTGCCCTCGCCCCTCAACCACATCTATGTAGACGAAGCCAAGATTTTTTTTACTTACATGGAGCTAGGAAATGTAGGGTTTACAAAATCAAAAATCTGTAAAATACCCTATAATCAATAGTTTGCGCTAGAACCCGTGATCAACTGATTTTTCTAGGATTAAGGATGCACAGTTTTTTGAATGTTAATAAATCACAAAATTCATGTAATCACTTCACATCTATCTCAAATTGATATTTGTATCATAGACCCACGTTTTAAGAAAAACGTTACATAATTTTTATAACAACGAGGATACAAAATGAAAATCAAATTATTTACAATGCTATTAGCGTCTTTGCTTTTAAACGGAAATGCTTTTGCAAGCGGTCATGATGAAGATGGAGTAAGCGAATTTTGTGGAACACCCTATGGCCTGGAATTTCCTGAATGTGCAGACTACGGGAACCCCGAATATCATGATTATCTTAGCGGTGTGGTTGTCAGTATAAAAAAATGTCAGAGCGACCCTCATAAATGCGGCATACAAGTAAAAGTTTCAACATATGACCCTTCTACGGGTGATTTATACATACCAAGAGTTGAAGTAAAAACAGGCGGTGGCTCAACTTATTTTGATGCAAACTTAAGTTTATATCCAGAACAGGATGGCTATGTTTTTGGTGTTCATAAAGTACAGGAACTTGACTTTGATGATTATGGCTTTGAATGTGTTGTTTCAGATATTCTGAGTGAATTCGGTATTAATTATGGTGTTGATTATTGCGATGAGTATGACGACGGGCAGGAAGATTATCATTGCACTGACTATTGTGATACTCAGGGCAACCAGCATGATGAAGATCAATGTGATGGATATTGCGATGATGAAGACTCACAAAACCAAGAGTCTGAAGAGAATAATACAGATAATGATGAATATGACGAAGAGGATAGCGAAGGAGAGCAGGCTAGTAAATAAATAACCCTGAGTTCTTCCTGTCTATTTCAATATATAGATAGAAATGGATCCCATTGATTAGGCCGTCTAATCAATGGGATTCTGTTTATTAATAGTGTAACAGGGTATGAATTTCATATCCTTCAAGCTTATCTCTTCCTTTCAAAAAATCCAGTTCTATAACAAAAGCACAGGCTTCAACGGTTGCTCCGAGTTTTTCAACCAATTCGCAGCTGGCTTTTGCAGTTCCTCCCGTTGCCAACAAATCATCAATCAACAGAACTTTATCCCTCGTATTAAATGAATCAATATGCGCTTCTAATGCCGCCGACCCGTATTCAAGATCGTAGGAAACACTCTGTACATCGTAGGGTAATTTGCCAGGTTTTCTTAAAGGAATAAAAGGTAATCCCAATTCCCACGCAACTAATGAACCGAAAATAAACCCTCTGGCTTCCATACCGGCAACCGCATTAAAGGTTCGTTTACCAAGGAAAGGGTGAATTAACTGGTTAACTGTAAGACGTAAAGTAGCAGGATCTTTAACAAGTGGAGTGATATCCTTGAAAATAACGCCTGGTTTGGGGAAGTCTGGGATATCACGAATTTTATCTTTTAATCTTTCCATTTTAGTAATTATTCAACGTATTTTAAGTATTGTTCAGGTAAAGCAGAGCTAATTCTGTAGGTAACACTGCATATTAGCGTCATTTAAATATAAAACAACCTCTATGGATTACCCCCTGCAGATCATAAATTTTATGCAGCAAATTTCTCAATACTTCTAATCATTCCTTGTGTATCCAGCCCACATCCAGCCAATAATTCTTCTCTACTTCCTTGCTCAATAAAAACATCAGGCAAACCCAAATTCAATACCGGCATTAATATCTGTTGGGCTTGTAGAAAAATATTGACAGCACTCCCCGCTCCTCCTGAGATCACGTTCTCTTCCACAGTAATCAGAACGTCATGACTTTTAGCCATCTCAAGAATCATAGTTTCATCAATAGGTTTGACAAAGCGCATATTGATGACTGTTGCACCCAGCTGTTTACCTGCTTCAACGGCTGGTGTCACCATACTACCCCAGGCAAGGATTGCAATACGGCCTCCCTGATGTCGAATTTCTGCTTTTCCAATCTCTAATTCTGTCAAGTCAGTTGATACCAGGCTTCCCGGCCCTTTTCCACGAGGATAACGAACAGAAGCGGGGCCTTTATAGTGATAACCTGTGGTCAACATTTGTCTGCATTCATTTTCATCCGCAGGTGACATAACCAGCATATTTGGAATACAGCGCAAATAGCTATGATCAAAGCTGCCTGCATGGGTGGGGCCATCGGGGCCGACTAACCCGGCTCTATCCAAAGCAAATAATACATCCAGATTCTGGATTGCAACATCATGAATCAACTGATCATAAGCGCGTTGTAAAAAGGTGGAGTAGATGGCAACAACCGGTTTTCCACCTTGACAAGCTTGACCAGCGGCCAAAGTAACGGCATGTTGCTCAGCAATGGCAACATCAAAATATCTATCAGGGAATCTCTCGGAAAATTCAACTAAACCTGAGCCTTCCCGCATTGCCGGGGTAATGCCCAATAATTTTCTATCTTTTTCAGCCATATCACATAACCAGCATCCAAATACCTGGGTATAGGTTGGGTGAGGAGATGGAGCTGATTTAGGTAAAGAATCTTTGCTGGGATCAAAAGCCGGAACGCCATGATAAGCCAGAGGATCTTTCTCAGCCGGTGGATATCCTTTGCCTTTTCGAGTTACAACATGTAAAAACACAGGGCCGGAAATATTTTTGATATTACTGAGGGTATCAACCAGCATATCCACATCATGTCCGTCAATGGGACCTATATAATTAAACCCTAATTCTTCAAATAAGGTTCCCGGCACAATCATTCCTTTTAAATGCTCCTCTGTCTTACGTGCCAAATCCCAGACGCTAGGCATTTTGCTTAAAACTTTTTTACTCTCTTCACGGACGGAAGAATAAAATTTACTGGAAATAACCCGAGTAAAATAATTATTCATGGCGCCTACAGGCGGAGAAATAGACATATCATTATCATTCAGAATCACTAGCAGATTGGCATCAATAGCTCCTGCATGATTCATTGCTTCATAAGCCATTCCACCCGTAATACTTCCATCGCCGATAATGGCGACCATGTGTTTTTTTTCACCATTTACACGGGCAGCAATTGCCATACCTAAAGCAGCGCTGATTGATGTACTGGAATGTCCAACCCCAAAAGCATCATATTCACTTTCAGCACGATTTGGAAAAGCACAAATGCCGTCTTTAGTACGAATCGTCGGCATCTTTTCTTTCCGGCCTGTCAAAATCTTATGTGGATAGGCTTGATGTCCCACGTCCCAAACCAATTGATCTTCAGGTGTATTGAAAATATAATGTAAAGCCACCGTCAATTCGACTGTGCCCAGACCGGCAGCAAAATGACCGCCTGACAAACTGACTGTGTGGGTCAGATATTCGCGCAATTCCTTTGATAAAGCCTTTAATAGTGATTTATCAAGTTTTCGAACATCGGCGGGCAGGTCGATATCATTTAAAAGTGGATAGTCTTTTGATAGTTTCATAATATCAATTTGAGTTATTTGTTTTTATTTTTTATAGCATGACTGGCCAGGTTTTTACCCAAATCCCAAATTGAACCGGGAATTTGGTGGGTATCAGCAATGGCTTTATCAAACGAATTTACTATCCAGTCTCTGTCTTTTTGGGTGAGATTTAGAGGGGGTAAAAGTTTGACCACATTCATGCCGTGACCTGCAACCTGAGTTAAAACACGGTGTTCTTTAAATAATGGAATAGTGACCATTTGACAAAAAAGTCCTTTGTTAGCTGCTTCCAGCATTGCCCATGCCGCTTTTAAAGATAAGCTTTTGGGCGACTGGAATTCAACCGCAATCATCAAGCCTCTTCCGCGTGCCTCTTTAAGAAATTCATATTGACTGCTTTTCGCGTTGATCGAACTTGTGATGTCTTCACCGATCTTTGCACAATTTTCTACCAGTTTTTCATCTTCAATAACCTGCAATGTTGCCAGGCCTGCTGCCATCGCCATATTATTTTTGGAAAAAGTTGAACCATGGACGACCGCTCTATCCATTCGATTAAATACGGTGTCCATGATCTTTTGTGTCATAGCAACCGCACCAACCGGAATAAAACCACCTGATAACGCTTTCGCCATCAGAATCATATCGGGGTTAACATTCCAGTGATCAATTGCCCAAAATTTTCCTGTGCGTCCCAGACCAGTCTGGATTTCATCAGCAACAAATAGAGTACCGTATTTTTTACATAAACGCTCGACTTCGGGTAAGTAATTATCATCGGGGACATTTACACCTTTTCCCTGAATAGGTTCTACAATAAAAGCAGCAACATCTTTATTACTTAAAGATTTCTCCAAAGCTTCAAGATTATTAAAGGGAATGGCATTACAATTTGGAAGCAGGGGACCAAACCCTTGTTTAAAAATTTCCTCACCGTTTAATGATAATGCCCCCAGTGTTAATCCATGGAAACTATGTTCACAATGAACAATTTGTTCACGTTTGGTGGTATAACGGGCAAATTTAATGGCTGCTTCTACTGCTTCTGTACCCGAATTACTAAAAAACATTTTTTTAGTTTTATCTGGCGTAGTTGCCAGAATCTTTTCAGCTAACAAACCACTTAATAAAGACACATCCATTTGCACCAGGTTAGGCAATTCCAGGGTCAGCGTTTCTTGTAGTGCGCTAATAATAGCTGGATGGTTACGTCCAACAGCAAACACACCAAAACCGCTCAAACAATCCAGGTATTCATTATTTTCTTCGTCATATAAATACTGACCGAGTGCTTTTTTATAGTTTTTATCATAACCTATAGTTCTTAAAACCCTGACCATTTGGTTATTTAAATGTTGTTCGTGAAGATCGAATTTATTTTCGAAATGCTGAGAAAAAAGTTCGGCGATGCTAAAAGACATAAACTAACGTTCCTTACTATAAAATGCGGGTAGTACGATAAGTGTACAGACCAAGGTAAAGAAAATCCCCACGGCTAGTAATAATCCCATACTGGAGGTACCAACATGAGGTGTAAAGGCCAGACTGCTAAAACTGCACAGCGTGGTTAATGAACTAAAAAAAACACCGCGAGCGGTACTGCTTTGTAATATTTCTTTTTGACAGGAAAGTCCTGACCTGAGTCTTTGCATAATATGAATACTACTGTCTACGCCCATTCCCATTAGCAAGGGCAAGGCGATAACATTGGCAAAGTTAAACGGGTTATCCAGTATTACATTGGTGGCTCCGGTTAATAATGCCGCCAATAAAAGGGGTCCCATAGTTAGTAAAGTGCTTTTAATATCTCTAAGAACGATCAATAGTAGTATAAAAATAGCAATAATCGCACCTGAAAATGCCTGGATAAATGCTTTGACTATGGCTGCACCCGATGCCTGATCGGCTACAGGTAAACCCGATGAATAAGGTGCTGCCTCTTGTACTTCTGAAACAAACTGTTTCAGGTTTTGTAGTTCATTTTGATCATATTCAGGAGTAATATGAATTTTATATTGTCCATTAGGGCTGAGCCAATGGCTACGAATATAATCAGGTATATCCTCTATTTGGTACGGCGTTGCCGTTAAACTGATTCGCAGACGCTCCATGGTATAGGG
>JAJRUF010000246.1 GCA_024277935.1 Gammaproteobacteria bacterium | reverse complement strand
GTTTCTGAAGGGGCGCCTCCGGTTAGTTTGGTCATGTATTTGAGAATCTATGATGGATCACGAATCACACTATTATTTAAAGGTCATGGCTAACAATCGCATGCACACGGACAGCAAAAAGCGACGCTCCTCGTACCTCGTCGCTCTGCTTTTTGCTGCCGGTGATGCATGGCGTTAGCAGTAAAAGGAAACCCAGTGAGTATCTTAAATAATGCAGTAGATTCAATTGCAATTGGTCTTGAAGATTATTCATCGCCCGACGAGCGCCGTGTGATTTCGTGCGCTAGAAATATCTTCGCAGGAATACTTTTACTGTTTAAGCATAAATTAAGTTTACTGAGTGAACCAGATTCTGATGAGGCTTTGATAAAGCAAAGAGTATTACCAGCCATTGATGATGACGAGAATCTGATTTGGAAGGGTCAAGGCAAAAAGACTGTAGATGTTCAAAGTATCAAAGAACGCTTTGAATCACTAAATATTGATGTTGACTGGAAGAGAATAAAGAAAATAAATGATTTCAGAAATGATATTGAACATTATTACAGTAATTTAAGCCACGAATCTATTCGATCCCTAATTTCAGACTCATTTCTAATAATTAATGATTTTATTCATAGCCACTTAGATGATGATCCCAAAGAGTTGCTGGGTGACGAGGCGTGGGCAGTCTTAATTGAAGTCAACGAAGTTTATAAAAAAGAAAAAGCTGAATGTGCATCTGCTTTGGATAAGTTGGATTATTTTAGTGATGAAATACAAAATGCTTTTGAAGAGTTCTCATGCGAAGAATGTGGGTCAGGATTGATTGCTCCAACACTTGATGAAGGAGATGCGATTGAATCCAATTTTACCTGTAAGTCGTGTGACAACAATCTTCCTTATGAGTCAATTATCAATAAAGTTGTGGGTGAGTACTACATGCATGATGCGTATCTTTCCCAAAAAGATGGTGGTGACACACCTATTATAGATTGTCCTGAATGTTGTGGGATATATTTGTATGAAGAAGGTGTTTGTTCGTCTTGTGGTCACACTGCCGAACGTGAGTGCCAGCGGTGTGGTTCCACAATTATTCCTGAAGAGTTATATGCAGAGCCCTTTTGTGGCTACTGTGCTCATGTGATGGCGAAAGATGACTAAAACTGCTAACAATTGCTTGCACTCGGACTGCCGTAAGCGTCACGCCTTTTGCTATCGCAAAAGCCGCGCCACTCACGGCAGCCGGTGAAGCAGGCGTTATGCTCAAAAAATAAATAACCTCACAAACCTCGAGAAAAAAATGAAGAAATTCTGTTTAATTACTACCATTACCATCATTGTTGCATCAGGCTGCGCAGCAGGAAAATTCATTAGACCCCAAGTTGCACAGAGAAGCAGATTATCATAAGGCATGCGACTGCAGATCAGTGGTACAAGGAAGCGTGGACAGTAGCCGTAAAGCACTGCGAGAAATATGGAAAGTCAGCAGTTCAAACAAATAATGATTGTGGTAGTCTTACGAACAGCATTCATGGAGCTAAAGAGTGTATGACTACATGGAACTGTGAGTAGGCTTATTCTAAAAATAAATTGCATGAATACCGTGTATCCGTTATTCTTGCTTTATGATTATTACATTTGCAGATAAAGTTACTGAAGATTTGTATCATGGCCTGTCTAATGCTCGTGTTAGACGGTTGCCACAACAAATTATAGCGTCTGCATTATATAAGCTTGATGTTTTAAATGCGGCACAAACACTGGATGATTTACGGTCACCCCCAGGAAATAGACTGGAACCTTTAAAAGGAGATCTTGCAGGGTTGCATAGTATCCGTATTAACTCACAATGGCGCATAGTATTTAAGTGGGAGGCATCAAATGCTCATGAAGTTAGAGTTACCGATTATCATTAATAAGAGGTGTATATAAATGATTCCAACTAATAGAAAAGCAACACATCCAGGTGTTATTTTGCTCAAAGAATTTCTTGAGCCTATGAATGTAACTCAAAAAGCTTTAGCTACTCATATTGGCATTCCAGTTCAAAGAATTAATGAGGTAGTCAGGGGTAAGAGAGGCGTTTCCCCTAATACTGCTTGGCTACTTTCAGAAGCTTTTAGTACTACGCCTGAATTTTGGTTAAATTTACAAAATACATTTGATTTATCTGTTCACAAGCCAGAGTCACATGTTAAGCCATTAATAGTATTAGGCGCATAACCATGTGGTCCACCTGACCGCTGGAAGCGCAGTTCGTTTTCAAAGATCGTTTTTATATCAAGGTTCACTGTGTTTGTTGAAGTTCCTCGTATATCTTCCAGCGGCATGTGACCACGTCGTTATATTCAAAATGAGCATAAGGAACTATTGATGTGGATACGCTATTTAACAATCATGCTAATAAGCTTGCTTAGCATTGCATGCGTGAAGCAAGCACCTCTGGTAATAACTACCGAGCAAAGTATATATAAAACATTATTTACTGAAACAATTGGAGACTCACATCCAAAGTATTTTTTTGCTAATGCAACTGAAAATGATTGGTTCAAGGATAATCCCTTTGATAAATATCCTTGGGAGGAGTCTGGGGCTCTTGAAAAGTTAGGAGGTGTTTCGATAGAGCTGGTAAAGGAACTTTATAGTATAAATGAAGAATCACATGCACTAGATTGGCAGTCAATAGTAACTAATTCAGAATTTCTTCCTGGTAGTTATGCACGGAAAGCAAAAGGTAAAGAAATAGAAGATCGGTGTTTTCCCGGAAGTTCCAAGGGGAATATTGATATATATAAGGAAGGTAGAGGCCAGTATCGATCATATTACACAGTGTCTAAGGTGGCATTTTCAGAGAATAGAAAAATTGCGATGTTAAAAGTCTCCTATTTGTGTGCTCCTTTGTATGGGGGAAGTGAGTTTTTTATAACATTTGAGTTAAAAGGTGAACGGTGGCACAAGATTGGAAGTTGGGTACTTTGGATATCATAGAATATAACAATCAAATTCACTTGACCGTAAAAAGCGTCACAAATTTTTGCTATCGCAAAATTTCCGCCACTTTTTACGTCAAGTGATTTGGGCGTTAGCACAGTATTACAAAGTTTTTTTGGTCAGGTAATTCATATTAAAAATGCAGGTTTACCTTGCTTCTCTTCTTGCGTTTTTTGCCAAGCATTAGCCGTTGAAAATTTTGGGCAGGAAGTAACAGGGTT
>JAJRUF010000245.1 GCA_024277935.1 Gammaproteobacteria bacterium | reverse complement strand
TTGGTGCAGTATTTGGTGCAGTAGCAGGTGGTTTACTGGGGAGTCAAGTCGGTTCTGGTGCTGGTAGAACTTTTGCTATTGTCGCGGGAACAGCTTTGGGTGGCTGGGCAGGGTCTGAATTGGGTCGTTTTTTTGATGCACAAGATAGGGCGGCTATCGAAAAAACATCAGCACACGCACTCTCATCGGCTAAAGATGGTCAAGCAATAATCTGGAAAAACCCAGAAAATGGTAATAATGCAATTATAACACCTAGAAATACACGAATAGAGAATCGCGAGATTCAATTTTATCGAAGCAAAAAGATACAAGCAGTGGGTGATATCGAACTAATAGGCAAAACTTATATAGCCGCTAAAAGTGTTAATTTAAGAGCCGCCCCCACGACAAATTCTAATATTGTTGGCAGACTAAAGGTAGGTGAACAGTTTAATGCTATGGCTCGCACAAAAGCAAGGCCATGGATAGTGGTTGCTAAAGGTAATAAAACAATTGGTTATGTCTATGAGCCTTTGGTTCATAAACTTCCAAATCAACCCGTACCTAGTTTAAAAAAATCTATTGATCTTGATGTAGTTGGAAAAATTCATAGTGCTAATTCAAAAGATCTAGATATGGTGGATGATACGAGCAGTGTTAATCTAGATGATGATTTTGTTGTGGATACCGTTGTAACAAAAACACAGTGTAGGTCGGTAGACTATGCCTTAAATAATGGTAATGGTGTTTCAGAAAATAAAAATTTTACTGCATGTAAAGGGAGCGAAGGATCATGGGAAATCATCTAATTAAGCATTTTTTCTTAAAGGACTTTAGCCTTAAAGTTAGCCTGTGTTTTTTGTTGTTAATATCAAATCAGGTTTTTTCAGTAGAAATGTATCAAATTGCTCATTCAAAAAAAATTGGTGTTAAAGCACTGATTGAAAATAAGAATAATGGTTGGTGTAAGGATGAAATTAAGATTTACCTCGATACAGAGAAAGCTGAGTTTTTCCAAGGAAACAATGCTCAGAATTTAATGGGTAAATTAATGAGTATTATTATCTCTGAGTGCCCGAAGGTTAAACAAGCAGAGGTGATAGGGTACGTTAGTAGCCCTGAAACCCCAATTTATAAAGCGACCACAGCATTGTCTGATAGTTGGGTGTTGAAAAAGAAACCTCTTTCGGAAGTTGTTACTTCATTAACAGCGAATGAAACGTTAAATATTTTTACTGATAAAGAGAAATTAGTAGCAGAAGTTGAAAAAATGCAAGCACCACAATTGAAGATTGCAAATTCTTTCACAGTCAATGGTTGGACCCCTCCTCTAAATAATGATGCTTTTGTACTTGCCCTCGATGCCAAGGAAAAAGTGATTTATACCCTCGATAAAAGTTGTGCTTTTCGTTTTCTACGAACTTATAGAATTAAGCCAGAAGATACCGATACGGCTTATCTTTCGACGAAAGAAGTGAAATGTCTGGATGGTTTTATTCATGGTAAAGGCAATGTTAAAGTGTTGGGAGCGGATGGACGTATGCTAAGGGAGTACCAAGGCTATTTTTCTCATGGGTATTTTACAGGACGTACTTATAGCAAAGAGAATCGTGTATGGGATATGCCTTTTATTAAAAGAGATGCCAAAAACATCAGTTTTTTGTTAGAAGCTGATGAGTTCCAAAAAATCTACTATATAGGTTATTTAACTTTACTATCAGGAGAAACTTGGGGGTATTGTAGACAACAACGAATGACAGTTTTAACTGAAAATGATCAATTGTTTATGCATGCTGGGAAAATAAAACAGCTTGTCGATCATGTTACCCAACTGTATGTAAAATACTGTCCCTCTGCCAGAAATATATCTTTTGATGCTCGCAGAGGAATCTCTGAAACAGACAACAACAAGTTACTGAGTATTCAGTATATACAAAAGCAAAGGAATGGTGAATGGCAGTATAGACCTCGTTATGTGAAAAATTTCGTTTTTAAGCGTGTAAGGGAGGAAAAACGACTTGCTGAAAAGATGAAACGTGAGCAGCAAAGATTATGGCAACAGGCAAAAATTGAGTATGACCGCCTCAAAGCCAGTAACTTCAATCAAAAGCTCAGTTATTATTTTGAAATTAAAAGACTTGATAACCCCGTTAATTTAACAGCAATAAGTGTTTTGACGGATGGCCCTGTTAAAGGCAATATTATGGTAAAAATAGAGGATATTGACGGAGATTTTGCCGAAGTTGAATGGCCTTATAACTTTATAGCCAAAGAGGTTTCAAATTTTGTCACCCAAGAAGGTTGGTACATATTAAAAGGCAGTATGGAGTTTGTCGATATTAAAGATATTGATGAGTATGGTGTACCAAAAGCTGAGTTTATTGTTGATATCGCTATTAAATGTATGCAGGATCATTGTAACGAAGTTAATGATGTAGAAGAGATGATCAGAGAAAAACATGGTTTGCCTGATTGGAAAGCTAATGATAATGCAATGCTAGGGAGTTAATAAAATGAATTTTCCGATTAGTACAATAGTAAAAAATAGAAAATTTATATATATAGCAGCTTGTAGTTTTGCTGTACTTTTTGTGATTGGCGGCTGGTGGTATGCTCAAAGTCAGGCTAAGGAAACGGTGGTTGATTTTTTTGATGAACATGAACAGCTTGATGTGGTTTCTTATCAGGATGTCAGTTTTAACCCTTTAACAGGGACATTAATTTTATCTGATATAGAAATTGAACAGTCTAACCAAACAGACTTTATTTTGAATATTGATGCGGTAGAGATTTATGATACTAAATTTGAAGATAATATTCCCGAACATATTTCTTTTTCAATTAAGGGTATTCAATTAGACCTTTTAGAATTAATAAAGAACTTAAATATTCGTGAATCTAGTTTGCGACGTATTGACAGCAAAAATTTAATGGAAAATAAATTAGCGACATTATTCATACTGGGTTACTACAGCCTTCCAGTAAATATAACTGTAGATTTAAGGTACGATCAAGACGATAAAGAGTTTGAATGGCAGAATACAATCCAAGCGGATAATCTTGGTGAGTGGTCATTTCATTATGAACTCAACAATTTACATAAACGGTTTTTTAAATTTTTTGATAGTCAATGGATTGAGGAAATATCCGTTTTATCGGTAATTAATTTGAACGCATCAAGACAAAGACAAACTAAGTTAGAAAAAATAATGAATGCAGCTAAAAAAACTAAATTAGTTTCGTTTAAAGGTAATTATACTGATTTAGGTTTATTTAAACGAATTAAACATTTGACTGAAATAGAGCATAATTATATAGAAGGTGATGAACACCCTTTTGAATTGAGTGAAAAAGAGAAAGAAGAAAAAATTAAACTACTTAAACGAAATGGCGCCAGTAATGAAATTGCAGAAAGCCTTATCAATGCACAAGCTAATTTTTTAGTTGACCTTGACTCTATTTCAATAGAAACAGATTTAGATGATCCTGTATCTATAAGAAAATTAGAAAGAAAAGACAATGGGCGGGTTCTAAAGCTTCTTAAAGTAAAAGGAGGGAATTAACGGGTCTATAATGAGTGGGTAAACCCTGTAAAATAATTCAATTTTCACTACCATCCCCCCAATGAATAGCACTGAAATATTTACACTTGCATTAGGCTTAAAAGAACCTTGGTTTATTTCTAATGTTGAAATACTAACAAATGATAATTCAGTCAAAGAGCTACATATTCATTTTGGTTTTACGCGTGGTAGTCAGTTTGAAGATGAAAAGGGTGAAAGCTGTCCTGTTCACGATACTCAAGATAAAACATGGCGACACCTGAATTTTTTTGAACACACCTGTCTTCTCCATTGCTCAGTTCCTCGTATTCGTACAAGTGAAGGTAAAGTCCGTTTAATCGATGCCCCTTGGGCTCGCAAAGGCAGTGGTGCGTATACTGCTGATCATGAACACCCATACCGCTCCATCGTGAACACCTCCCTTGTTCACGCATTGGGTTTTGTTATTTTACCTCTAAGTGTTCACGATCAGTCAAATTTGACTGTGTTTTTCGCATAGATTCTCCCTTTAATTTAATACGGTGAGCGTTGTGCATGAGCCGATCCAAAATAGCATCAGCCAGTGTATTGTCACCAATAGATTGATACCATTGATCCGTGGGTAATTGACTGATCATGATGGTGGAGGCGCTTTCATTTCGATCATCCATGATTTCCATTACATCATTTCGCTGTGCTGCTTTTAATGGTTCAAGCCCCCAGTCGTCTATAATCAGACAATCCAGTTTCGCTAATGTTTGTAGAGCTTTACTGTAAGTACCATCTGCTTTTGCCTGAGTCAGTTCCAACATTAATCGTGACAGTCGGTAATATTTAACGCTATAGCCTTTCATACAAGCAGTATGTCCCAGCGCACAAGCAATATAAGTTTTACCACTGCCACAAGGGCCTGTAATCAGTATGTTTTGTGCCTTATTCAGCCAATCACAATGTAACAGTGAAGCCATCATGGATTGTTTCAGTCCTCTGGGATGCTGGTAATCAATGGCATTACTGTTGGCTGCCAGTTTTAATTTAGAGGCTTTGAGTAAACGTTGTTGTTTTCTATTTTCTCTATCTTGATGCTCACTATCAGCTGTTACGTTCCTGCTTATATAAGGATTAACAAGCTAAAATATTCCATAGTGATTTAGGGTTTAATACCCCCCATTCCCCAAAATAAATCGAAAAAAAAGGGCGAAATCCTCGACAATTAGTGTTCCCAAAACCCTAATTC
>JAJRUF010000023.1 GCA_024277935.1 Gammaproteobacteria bacterium | reverse complement strand
CGTGAACGTTGGCATGGACGTCAGGATGTTGAAACGCTGAGCCTGTTTTTAAAATCTAAAATAGCATGGTTTGCCAGTTTAAATTTAACTTTATTTCTAACAGCGTTTGTTCTGGTTTTGTTTGGAATATATTTGGCGATTCCCGCTTATTTTTTCTTGATGTATGCAGTGTCCTTTTCTCTTACTATCTATAAGTTTGGCTTTAAAAAAATAAATTATATGGTTATTATGCCTGTTATTTTTTATTTTTACCTTTGTGGTAGAAGTCTTGCGTTAGTGGATCGTTTAACAGGACGATAACGGTAATGCAGACAATAATATCAGTGGCCGAGGCAAAAGAGATCGGTAGAATAAACGAATATTTGACAGGGTTCTCCTGCGCAACGCCTTATCACCATATGCAGTGGTTGCAGGCAATAAAAAATGCTTACGGATTTAATTACGAGTATTTGGTTGCAAAAAAAGATACGAGAATTGAAGGGATTCTTCCTGTTTGTCAGTTTAAAAATATAACAGGGAAACGCTCACTTTGTTCGCTGCCTTTTTGTGATGTTGGAGGGGTTGTTGCAGACAGTGATATTGTTAGGGAAGAGCTTATTCAGTTTGCGCTTAATAGAGCAGATCAGTTACAGGCAATGCCATTAGAATTGCGGCAACGTACAATAAGTGATGCGTCGAATACTGACATGGTCGACAAAAAGGTAAGCATGTTACTCGATCTGCCAGAATCTGTAGAGGCTTTATCCGCTAGCTTTAAATCTAAACTACGAAGCCAGATTAATAAAGCAGAAAAAAATGGGCTGACTTTCGACTGTGCGAATGATAAAAAAAGTATCGATGACTTTTTCTATGTGTTCTGTCGCAATATGCATTTGTTAGGCTCGCCTACCCATTCTATTAAGTGGTTTCATGCACTACGAGAAACTTACCAGGATGATTTGCTTGTGGGTCGGGTCTGGTTTGATGGAAATATAGTAGGCGCTGGAATTTTATTGTTCAGTGGTAACAATGTCTCCATTCCATGGGCATCGACATTACGCGATTACAATCGGTTAGCGCCAAATATGCTGCTTTACTGGAATTTACTTCGGGTATCTTGCGAAAGAGGATGCAAACAGTTTGATTTTGGTCGATCAACTTACGGCGAAGGGACATACAAGTTTAAAAAACAATGGGGTGCAAAACCCGTTCCGCTGGATTGGGTGACATTAGATAAACAGGGAATAATAGTAGAGGCCAGTGGTGGTAAAAGTCGAGCACGAGATCTGGTCGAGACGGTTTGGCGGAAATTGCCTTTGCCAGTTGTGAATGTTATCGGCCCTCGTTTGCGCAGGCATATTTCTTTATGATTGCTCTAATTGTCATTACTTTAATCGCACTATTTATACCCGTCTATGTCTATGTCGGTTATCCATTATTGTTGATTGTGTTGGATAAATTAGTAAAAGGGAAATCGCTTTCCGTTTCTGATATTACACCGACCGTGAGTTTGATTGTGTCGTGTTATAACGAAGCAGATGTGATTGAACAAAAAATTAAAAATAGTCAGTTACTGGATTACCCAAAAGAAAAGTTTGAAATTATATTTATTTCAGATGGTTCGGATGATGGCACTGATGAGCTTATTAAGCCCTATTGTAATGAGCGCATAAAATTAATTCGCCAGGAAGGGCGGTTGGGTAAAACTATGGGATTGAATCTTGCGTTGGCTGAAGCCACGGGTGAAATAGTTGTTTTTTCTGATGCCAACGCGATGTATAAAGACGATGCACTAAAAATGTTAGTGCGAAACTTTTATGATACTTCGGTAGGTTATGTTGTTGGCGCAGCAATTTATCAGGACGATGAGGAGAGTGCAGCAGGCTCCAGTGAAAATATTTATTGGCAGTATGAAATTTTTATTAAAAAAATAGAAAGCAAGTTGCATTCAGTTGTTGGTGGGGATGGTGCAATTTATGCAATTAGAAAATCATTATATGAGCCCTTAGATCAGGAAGATATTAACGATTTTGTTAATCCATTACAGATAATTGCTAAAGGCTATCGAGGTATTTTCGATGCAGAGGCGATTTGTTATGAACAGACAGCAGGTGATTTTGATAAAGAAGGAAAACGAAAGCAACGCATTGTAAATCGTAGCTTCAGCGGATTGATGAAAAACAAAACCGTGTTGAATCCATTTAAACATGGTTTTTATTCGCTCGAATTGCTTTCGCATAAATTACTGCGTTGGCTGATACCCTTCTTTATAGTAATTTCAGCCGTTGGCATTATTGTCTTAGCGCAAATGAAAGTGGTTACTTTTCAGTGGTTACTGTTGTTAGGCATTGTATTTGTCTGGTTTATTTTATTAGGAAAACTATTAAAAGATAAGGCTGGTTTTCCTTCTGTTCTACTTATTCCGTACTATTTTTATTTAGTCAATTTTAATTCAATGAAAGGAGTGCTGCAGTCATTGCGTGGCGATGTGCAGATAACCTGGAGTACCCCGCGAGATCAAAAAGAAAATGTAGCAGGGGTGCGGCTGACTAATGTGCTCACTTTTGTCGGGCTACTTTTAATAACCGGTGGTTTTTTCTGGATCACGGTGCAATCACTTTTAAGAACATAAGATGCAAACACTGAATGTCTTACAATTTATAACTCCTACAGGGTTTTACGGCGCAGAGCGTTGGATACTTGCGTTGAATAATAATCTTGACCCTGAAAAAGTACGATCAGATTTGGTCGTAACAACAGAGAAGGGTCGTCAACCTGAAATAGTCAAGCATTTTAATGAGGGTGAATGTCAGGCATTTGAAATAGAAATGAATGCTCGGTTTAGTTTATCGGCAATACGTGAACTGGTTAAGCTCATTAAGCAGCGAGATATTGATATCATTCATACTCATGGATATAAATCTGACATTATGGGTTTAATTGCTGCACGCAAAGCAGGCATAAAAGTCATTTCAACGCCGCATGGTTATGGAGAACCTTCCGATATTAAATTAAAAGCATTTATTAAATTAGGCAAGGTCGCTCAGAAATTTTGTGATGCAGTTGTTCCTCTGTCTGAACAGTTGGTGGATGAAATAAAAGTAGCGGGCATCGCAGATAAAAAAGTTCACTTTATAAGAAATGCGGTGGATTTAAAAGAAGTTGAAGAATACAGAATTAAAAAAGAAGATAGGGCAAATACAGATACAGATAGAAAATTAAAGATAGGTTACATTGGTCAAATAATTCCCAGAAAAAAAGTTGATCATATACTTAATATATATAATGAAATTTGGCTGGAAAATAAAAACATTGAAATGCAGTTTCTAGGTGATGGTGAAAGCCGTATGGAAATG